>CABUAH010000001.1 GCA_902489475.1 uncultured Oscillospiraceae bacterium
TTTGTTATGTTACTTGAAGTAAAAAAAATAAGTAAATATTTCGGAGCACAGCCGATTTTTAAAGATGTCACTTTTAATATTGAAGAGCATGAAATCATCGGACTTATAGGAATAAACGGTTCGGGAAAATCAACTCTTTTGAATATTATATCTAATAATCTCGATTTTGACAAGAATGAAAAGGGCGAGGGAAGCATCTCTTTAAAAAACGGTGCAAAAATCGGATTTTTAAGGCAGAATTCCGGTCTTGATTCAAGCTTCACGATTGCAGAGGAAATGAGAAAGCCATTTTTAAAGCTTGATGAAACGCTTGAAAGAATGAAAGAGCTTGAAAAGAATATGAGCGTTGAAAATGCGGAGGAATATGCATGTCTTTCATCATATTATGAATCAAACGATGGCTATAATATTGATGTTTTGATAAACCGTGTTTTGAACGGAATGGGATTCTCTGATTTTGAAAAGGACAGGGTGGTTTCAACTCTGTCGGGAGGAGAGAAAACAAGGCTTGCGCTTGCAAAGCTTCTTTTGGAGCGACCTGAGCTTTTAATTTTGGATGAGCCTACAAATCACCTTGATTTTGAAACGCTCATGTGGCTTGAGGATTATTTGAAGTCGTACAACGGAGCCGTTTTGGTTGTATCGCACGACAGATATTTTTTAGACGCTTTGTGTTCAAGAATTCTTGAAATAGAAAACAAGAGTTTGTACGCATATAAAGGCGGTTACAGTCAGTATGTCGTTTTAAAAGAACATAATTTTGAAGCGAGAATGAAGGCATACAGAAAACAGCAGGATGAAATTGAGAAGCTTAAAGATTATATTGCTAAAAACAAGGTGCGTGCGTCTACTGCCGCAATGGCAAAAAGTCGTGAGAAACAGCTTGAGAGAATGGATATACTTGAAAAGCCGTTTGAGTATAAAAGCAGCGTAAGGCTTAATTTGTCTTATGATATAGAGCCGCCTAAAGAACTTTTAAAGGTTTTGAATACAAGTCTTTCAATAGGCGGAAAAACCTTAGTTGATGATTTGTCTTTTGAAATAAGACGGGGAGAAAAGGTTGGAATTGTCGGAAAAAACGGAATGGGGAAGTCAACCCTTTTAAAGCTGATTTTAGGAGAGATACAGCGCACAAGCGGAAAAATCCTTTGGGCGGAAAATGTAAAGAGGTTTTATTTCGATCAGGAATTGAAGCTACTTAACACAAGTGACAGCGTTATGGATTTTCTGCATAACCGGTTTGCATCTCTTACCGACGGCGACATCAGAAAAGTTTTAGCGAGTGTTTTGTTTTCAGGAGAAAATGTTTTTAAACCTGTAAGCGTTTTGTCCGGCGGAGAAAAGGTAAAGCTTATGTTTGCCGTAATGATTTTAACGAGAGCAAATGTTTTGCTGCTTGACGAGCCTACAAATCACCTCGATTTAAATTCAAAGGAGGTTTTGGAATCAGCATTAAACGAATATACGGGAACTATTATTCTTGTATCGCATGACAGGTATCTTTTAAACAGACTTACGTCGAGGATCTTTGAAATTGAGGATGGAGTGTTGAATCAGTATGATTGCGGATTTAAAACATATATTGAAAACAAGCGAATGTCACGTGCGAAAATCGAAGCCCCTCCGAAACAAGAGAAAACAGGTGCTAAAACATACAGAACAAAACAGCAAAGAGCGGAGGACGCAAAGAGAAAACAGCTCATAAAAGATATTGAACAAAGAATACTCTGTTTGGAAGAGGAATGCGAGGAAATAAACAACAAGATGATTATTCCCGAGATCGCCGCTGATTATAAGGAGATGAATCGCCTGTGTGAAGAGCAGACAGAAAAAAAGGCGGAGATAAACTTGCTTATGGATAAATGGGCTGAGCTTGAATAAAATTTATCATATAGGGCGTGGAAGTACCACACGCCCTTTTTTGGCTTTTAGGTAAAAAGTCTTGTAAAATCGGGGCTTTTATGATATACTTAATTAAATAACGATATTGTTCGGGCGCAAGCTTTTGACATGTCAAAAAAGAAGTTGAGGAGTTTTAATAATGAATTACGAGTTTTCAAAAAAAGTATCGGGACTTCAAGCGTCTGCGATAAGAGAAATACTAAAATTTACGAGCGATCCGGAGGTTATATCTTTTGCAGCAGGAAATCCTGCACCCGAAGCATTTCCGGTTGATGAAATTGAGAGGATTTCAAAGGAAATATTTGAAACCGATCCGATTTTAGCACTTCAATACTCAATAACGGAGGGGTATACTCCTTTAAGAGATACTTTAAAGCAAAGGCTTCACGGTGAAGGCTGTTTTAACAGCGACACAGATGAGCTTATTATTACCTCCGGTGCACAGCAGGCAAACGAGCTTGCCGCTAAGGTGCTTTGTGATGAGGGGGATACTATTGTTTGTGAAGCTCCGTCTTTCATCGGTTCGCTTAATGCTTTCAAGTCTTACAACGTGGATCTTGTCGGTGTGGAGCTTGAAGAGGACGGTATAAACTTAGAGAAGCTTGAAGAGGTTCTCAAGACTAAAAAAGTAAAACTTATTTATCTTATTCCTAATTTTCAAAATCCTACAGGTCTTACGATGAGCTATGAAAAAAGAGTTAAGGTTTTATCTCTTGCAAAAAAATATGACGCTATAATACTTGAAGACAATCCTTACGGCGATCTACGCTTTGATGGGGAGAAGATTCCAAGTATCAAGAGCATGGACGATGACGGGAGAGTTATTTATTCGGGAACATTTTCAAAGGTTTTAGCCCCCGGAATAAGAGTGGGATATACCTCTGCTCCTAAGGCAATTGTTGCAAAAATGATAGTCTGCAAGCAGGTTTCTGATGTTCATACAAACATTTGGGCTCAGGTTTTGGCAAACAAGTTTTTAAACGAGTGCGATATGGATAAGCATCTTTTGGGACTTCAGGATATATACCGTAAAAAATGCGGGCTTATGTTAAGCTGTCTTGAAAAATATTTTTCCTCAAAGGTTAAATATACTGTTCCTCAGGGCGGATTGTTTATTTGGTGTACGCTTCCTGAGGGATGCGACATGATGACATTCTGCAAACGTGCCGTTGAAGAATATAAGGTTGCAGTAGTGCCGGGAACAGCGTTTTTGGTAAGCGAGGAGGAAAAGACTTCATCGTTCAGAATTAACTTTTCAACGCCTACCGATGAACAGATTATAAAGGGCTGTGAGCTTATCGGAGCGCTTTCAAAAGAGATGTTTGGTGAATAATTTAACTTTGATTTTTATTAAGGAGTTTTAGTATGGAAAATGAAAAGAAGCTCATTTTGAGCCTTATACAGCCGTCAGCAAAATCTTTTACACTTGGAAATTATATAGGTTCTGTAGGAAACTGGGGAAAGCTTCAGGAGGAGTTTAATTGCGTTTACGGAATTGCTGATCTTCATGCTATAACTGTAAAGCAAGACCCTGTAGAGCTTAGAAAAAACTCTATGTCTGCTTATGCACTTATGTTAGCCTGCGGAATAGACCCTGAAAAGTCAGTTGCGTTTTTTCAAAGCCACAACAAATGTCATGCGGAGCTTAATTGGATTTTGTCATGTTATACGCAGTTCGGTGAGCTTTCGAGAATGACGCAGTTTAAGGATAAATCTGCAAAGCATCCCGACAACATAAACGCAGGTTTGTTTACATATCCGGTTTTGATGGCTGCGGATATATTGGCATATAATGCAGATCTTGTGCCTGTTGGAATTGATCAAAAACAACACTTAGAGCTTGCAAGAAACATAGCACAGAGGTTCAATTATGTTTACGGGGATTTCTTTACAGTTCCGGACGCATATATTCCAAAGGTTGGAGCAAAGATAATGTCACTTGCCGATCCTACTAAGAAGATGAGCAAGTCTGACGAAAATCAAAACGGATGTATTTATGTTCTTGATGATAAGGACACAATTATAAGAAAGTTTAAAAAAGCTGTTACCGATTCCGAGGCAGACATTAGGTTTGCTGACGGTAAGGACGGAATAAACAATCTTATCACAATTTATTCTGTAATAACATCAAAGAGCGTTTCTGATGTAGAAGCAGAGTTTTCGGGAAAAGGTTATGGAGATTTCAAGCTTGCAGTAGGTGAGGCGGTTGCTGATAAGCTGGCGCCTATAAGAGCAGAGCATGAAAAACTTATGAAAGATAAGGGCTATTTAAAGCAGTGCTATATAAACGGTGCAGAAAAAGCACAAAGAATTACTCAGAGAACGCTTACAAAGGTATACAGAAAAGTAGGATTTGTTGACGCAAGATAAATTACTAAGGAATAGGTTTTATGAAAAGCGCACTTTTAAAAGATACTTTTTTAGAAATAAAAAATTCTTTTGGACGTTTCATAGCAATCTTTACGATAATAATGCTTGGAAGCGGATTTTTTACAGGGCTTAAAGCAACTATGCCCGATATGATAGATACGGCGGCGGAATACTTTGAGGACAATAACCTTGCGGATATAACGCTTCGTTCAACATACGGAGTAAAATACGATGACGTGCAAATGGTTAAAAATTTAGAGAATGTCAAAGGTGCTATGCCCGGATATTCCAAGGACGTTTTTTATAATTATGAGGGTAAAAACCTAGTTTTAAAGGCGATTTCGTATAATAACAATCCAAGTGTTTCCGATGCAAATGTATTAAATAAGCTTGTGGTTTCAGAGGGACGGCTTCCTACTAATGGCGGAGAATGTGTTGTTGAGAAAAAGCTAAGCTCTCCTGATACGTTTAAAGTAGGAGAGAAGCTTAAACTTATAGAACCTGATGAATCGAAAGCTCTTTCCGAGAGCCTTAAAAACGATGAATATGAAATCGTGGGAATTGTAAGCTCACCGATGTATATAGGCTATGAAAGAGATAAAACAAATGTCGGTAACGGTTTAGTTGACAGCAATATTTTTATTATTGAAGAGGATTTCGTTTCCGATTATTATACTGAGCTTTATGTCACTTTAAACGGTGCTTCGGATTATGGACCGTTTTCTGATGAATATAAAAGCTTTGTAAAACAAAACTCTAAGGCTGTGGAAAAAGCCTTTAAAGAAAGTGTAAATAACAGATATTCTTCGCTCATGACGAGCGCAGAAGAAAACATTTCCTCTGCGCAAAAGTCAGCTGACGATTATGAGGCATTGCTTAATTCAAGTGACAGTAAATTGTCGAAGATGATCAATGCATTGAGTAATGAGCTTAAAACACTTGACAGCGGATCTTTGGAATACAGAGCAAAGAACGAAGTGTTAAAAAAAGCGTCAATGCTTTTGGAGGCGAGAAGAAGCAATAATCAAAATGTTTTAGAGGAGATGCATAATGAGCTTGTCACGGCACAGCTTGAAATTGCTTCCGCTAAGCAGAAAATGTCGGAGATGAACGAGCCAACGGTGATTTTATCCGACCGGTTTGCGAGTTCCGATTATTCGTCATATTACTCCGACAGTGAGAGGGTTGACAATATTTCAAAGGTTTTCCCGGTGTTCTTTATAATCGTTGCAGCTCTTGTGTGTCTTACGACAATGACGAGAATGATAGATGAGAAGAGAGTCGAGATAGGAACATACAAGGCTCTCGGCTACAGCGGTATTAAAATAGCCGGTAAGTATCTTATATATGCTTTTTTTGCAACAGCATTGGGTGCAACTGTTGGAACAGCAATAGGATTAAAGCTTTTTCCGAGAATAATTTTTAACGCATATAAAATGCTCTACAATATTCCGAAAATAAATGCACCGTTTAAGTGGAATTATTATATTCTTTGCACACTATGTGCTCTTGCTGTTACTCTTATCGCAGTAATGGTATCTATCAAAAATGAGCTTAGGCAAGAGCCAAGTCAAATAATGCGTCCTAAATCTCCTCCGTCAGGGAAGAGAGTATTGCTTGAAAAAATTCCGTTTATATGGAATAGGCTGGGATTTTTATCTAAGGTAACGGTAAGAAATCTTTTGAGATACAAAAAGAGGTTTTTTATGTCTGTTATCGGCGTTGCAGGATGCACAGCGCTCGTTATTACAGGCTTTGGTTTAAAGTATTCCATATCCTCAATTGTTGATAAGCAGTTTGATAATGTGTTTTTATATGATGCTTTGGCTGCGGTGAATTCCGATAATCTTAACGGCGAGAAAGAGATCGAAAGCTCGGTAAGGAAATATTCCGAGATAGATAAATTCACGCTTGAATCAGTTGAGAACTTTGATGTTTATGCAAACGACGAGCGTCAATCGGCATATGTTGTTGTTCCTAAAAATACAGATGGCTTTACGGATTTTGTATCTCTCAAGTCAGCTGACGGGAAAGAAAATTTTAGCTTATCAGACGGTGCGGTTTTGATTACAAATAAGCTTTCTCTGCTTCTTGATGTAAAGGTCGGAGATGAGATAACATTTTCTGCGGGAATGGATAATAAGACGGCTATAGTTACAGGAATAGTCGAAAATTATGCTATGCACTATGTATATATGTCATCCGATACGTATTCGAATATTTTTGGAAGCAATGCTGAGTACAATACCGTTTGTATCAAGATGCAAAACAATGCTGACCAAAACAAGCTTGCTTCAGATATGATTTCATCAAAGGATTATCTCGGAATAACTTTTGTTGAGCAGACGGGTGCCAACTTCACCGAAAGCATGGGAAGCCTTGATATTATAATTTGGGTATTGATCGTGTGTGCAGGTGCGCTTGCTGTGGTAGTACTTTACAATCTTGCTAATATAAACATAACCGAGAGAGTAAGAGAAATAGCGACCATTAAGGTTTTGGGATTTTATGACGGAGAGGTTGCTTCTTATATTTACCGAGAAAACGTAATTTCATGTGTACTCGGAATTTTACTCGGAGATATACTCGGAGTTTTTCTGCACAGGTTTGTAGTAAACACAGCTGAGGTTGACCTTGTAATGTTTAACAGAGAGCTTGTATGGTGGGCATATGCTTTAGGAGCGCTGCTGACGATTTTGTTTGCTGTTTTGGTAAATTTCGTTTTGTATTTTAAGCTCAGCAAAATAAAAATGGTTGAATCTCTTAAATCGGTTGAATAGATAGGGAGGAAATATTTATGGAGAACAAAAAATCGGGAAGCTTTTGGAAATATGCTTCGTTTTTACTTTTAGGAGTTATTCTTGGCTTTATACTGGCTCCGATAAAAGAGGGAATTCATTGCGGTAATAATAACGGAAATCATTACTGCGGTGATTATTGTGATGATGACTTTGATGAAGGAATAAAATTTTAACAAAAGAAAGGCGAACAGAATATGAAACTAGGTATGGTAGGACTTCCGAATGTAGGAAAATCAACACTTTTTAATGCTCTAACAAATGCAGGGGCTGAATCGGCAAACTATCCGTTTTGCACGATCGAGCCAAATGTAGGAATAGTTTCCGTTCCGGACGAGCGTTTGGAAAAGTTAAGGGAAATGTATAACCCGAAGAAATTTACCCCTGCGACGCTTGAATTTGTTGATATTGCAGGTCTTGTAAAGGGTGCGTCAAAGGGCGAGGGACTTGGCAACAAATTTCTTTCAAATATAAGAGAGGTTGATGCAATTGTTCATGTTGTAAGATGCTTTGAGGACGATAATATCGTTCATGTCGATGGAAGCATTGATCCTAAAAGGGATATTGAAACAATAGAGCTTGAGCTTATTTTTTCGGATATAGAAATGCTTGATAGAAGAATCGACAGAACTAAAAAAGCTATGAAGGGCGATAGATCGCTTGTTGCTGTATGCGAATTTTTAGAGAAATTGAAAAGTCATCTTGAAGATGGAAAACCTGCAAGAAGCTTTGAGATGAATGAGGACGAACAGGAATGGATAAAGGAAACGCCGCTGCTTTCTTTGAAGCCTGTTATATATGCCGCTAATATGTCTGAGGACGATTTTGTAAAAAACATTGAAACAAACAAAAACTATTTAGTTGTAAAGGAGATCGCAGAAAGCACAGGCTCTGCGGTGCTTCCTATCTGTGCTCAGATCGAAGCAGAGATTGCGGACATGAGTGATGAGGACAAGCAGATGTTTTTGTCGGAGCTTGGACTTGAGATTTCAGGCCTTAACAGAATTATTAAAGAGGGCTATGCTCTCTTAGGGCTTATTTCCTATCTTACAGCCGGAGAGCCTGAGGTAAGAGCTTGGACCATCACAAAAGGAACTAAAGCTCCGCAGGCGGCAGGAAAAATTCATACTGATTTTGAAAAGGGATTTATCCGTGCCGAGGTAGTGTCCTTTGATGACCTTATGCGTTTTGGAAGCATGGCTCATGCCAAAGAAAACGGAGTTGTAAGGCTTGAGGGAAAAGAATATGTTATGCAGGATGGGGATATAGTATTATTTAGATTTAATGTTTAACGAGGTGTGATATGGATATATCGTCAAGAATAAAACTTAATAACGGGGTAATGATGCCGAGATTCGGGCTTGGTGTTTACAAGTCGGGAGATAATACAAAACAGGCTGTTCTTGATGCACTTGAAGCAGGTTATCGGCTTATTGACACTGCCGCTTTTTACGGAAACGAAAAGGAAGTCGGCGAGGCGATAAGGGAAAGCGGCATAGCTAGAGAAGATATTTTTGTAACCACAAAAATTTGGAACAACCACCAAAGAGAGCATCGTCAGATAGAAGCCTTTGACAGAAGTCTTGAGGCTTTAGGCCTTGAGTATATTGACCTGTATCTTGTTCATTGGCCTGTCAAAGAGTGCATTACAGAAACTTGGAGTGTGCTTGAGGGCTTATATAAAGCAGGATTGATTAAAAGCATAGGTGTAAGCAACTTCTTACAGCACCACTTAGAGGAAATTGAGAAAAACTGTGATGTAATGCCTGCGGTAAATCAGCTTCAGCTTTCGCCGTTTGGATCAAGACCTGCACTTCGGGAGTATATGAATAAAAAGGGAATTGTTGCCGAGGCTTGGAGTCCGCTCGCAAGGGGCAAATATTTTGACAACGAGGTTATAAAGTCGATTGCAGACAAGCATTCCAAAACACCTGCACAGATAATGCTCAGGTGGGATATTCAAAGCAATATCGTAACGATACCAAAGTCAACCCATAAGGACAGAATTATAAGCAATGCCGATATATTTGATTTTAATCTTTCTGATGATGAAATGTCGGCGATTGACGGCTTGAATGTAGAGAGCTACAGCCATGATCCTGACAATATAGATTTTTAAGTCAGGCTAAACGCTTAAACATAACGGAGGAATCGTAATGGCTTTTGTCGAGTTTAAGGATGTTTATAAAATATATAAAATGGGCGATGTTGAGATACACGCTTCCAATGGTGTAAGCTTTGAAATTGAAAAGGGCGAGTTCGCCGTTATTGTCGGAGCATCGGGAGCAGGAAAAACGACTGTGCTTAATATGCTTGGGGGAATGGACACATCTGACGGCGGAAGCATCATAGTAGACGGCGAGGATATTGCAAAATATAAAAAGAAAGAGCTTATTTCTTTCAGAAGAAATGACGTTGGCTTTGTATTTCAGTTTTATAATCTTATAAACAACCTGACAGCAAAGGAGAACGTCGAGCTGGCAACGCAGATTTGCAAGGACGTCAGATATTCAGAAGAGGTTCTAAAGGATGTAGGACTTGAGGATAGAATGAACAACTTTCCGGCTCAGCTTTCTGGCGGAGAACAACAAAGAGTTTCTATCGCCCGTGCGCTCGCAAAAAATCCAAAGCTGCTTTTGTGCGATGAGCCGACGGGTGCGCTCGATTACAATACAGGAAAGACGATTTTAAAGCTTTTGCAGGACACCTGCAAGTCTAAGGAAATGACAGTAATCGTTATTACGCATAATTCCGCTATTGCCCCTATGGCGGACAGGGTAATTACTCTAAAAAATGCAAAAGTAAGCCGAGTGGAGATAAATGAAGATCCGATTGATATAGATACTATTGAGTGGTAATAAGCAGCAAAGGCGGTGTGTGTGTTGGCAATGTGGAATCCTTGGCGTGGATGTAAAAGGATAAGTGAAGGATGTAAATATTGCTATATACATAAAGGCGATTTCAAAAGAAATATAAACACTTCTGACGTTGTTAAAACTAAAGATTTTTATAAGCCAATTGAAAAATATAAGAACGGAAGCCTAAAAATAAAATCCGGAATAGTGTATACCTGTTTTTCTACCGATTTTTTGATTAAAGAAGCGGATGAGTGGCGGGAAGAATGTTTTAAAATGATGAATGAAAG
The DNA here is from genome assembly GCA_902489475.1 of uncultured Oscillospiraceae bacterium. GTDB lineage: Bacteria > Bacillota > Clostridia > Oscillospirales > Ruminococcaceae > UMGS1601. Next base: position 10,216 of record CABUAH010000001.1, read on the forward strand.
ATCTGATTTGACATTCTTGTTCTTAACTAAAAGAATTGAAAGATTTTTAAGCTGTATTCCAAAAGATTGGGGAGAAGGGTATGACAATGTAGTAGTTTGCTGTACAGTTGAGAATCAGAGAAACGCAGACTTAAAGCTTTCTGTTTTTGACAGACTCCCGATAAAGCACAAGTGTATTACAGCACAGCCTTTACTGGAACGCATAAATATTGAAAAGTATCTTAACGGTATAGAACTGGTAGTAGTCGGAGGGGAGTCTGACAAAAACGGACGACCACTTAACTTTGATTGGGTTCTTGATATAAGAGAGCAGTGCAAAAGACAAAATGTTGATTTTGAGTTTCGTCAGTGTGCAACTCATTTTATTAAAGATAATCGTCTATATACGATTCAGACAAAGAACTTGGCAAAGCAAGCAAAACTGGCAGGAATTGACTTGAAATTTCATAAATAGAATTTATTGTACAGAGGTAATAAAATGACAAAAAAAGAAAAAGCCGCCGAAGCGGTTAGACTTTTAAAAGAAAAATATCCGAATGCAAAATGCTCGCTTGAGTACAAACATCCTCATGAGCTTCTTATCGCAACACGTCTTTCAGCTCAGTGTACAGACGCTAGAGTGAATATTGTCACAAAGGATTTATTTCAAAGATTTAAATCTATTGACGATTTTGCAGACGCCGATATAGCTGAAATTGAGGAAATAGTAAAGCCCTGCGGACTTTATAAAACAAAGGCGAAGAGCATAAAGGAAATGTGTATTCAGCTCAGAGATGAATATGATTACACACTTCCCGATACGATAGAAGAGCTTACTAAGCTTAGCGGAATCGGGCGCAAAACCGCAAACCTAATAGTCGGAGATATTTACCACAAGCCTGCTATTGTAACGGATACTCATTGCATAAGAATATGCGGAAGACTCGGACTTACAAAAAACACAGAGCCTAAAAAGGTTGAGGATGACTTAAAGAAAGTAATTGAACCCTATGAGGGCAATGATTTTTGTCACAGGCTTGTGCTTTTCGGAAGAGAAACCTGCAAAGCAAGGGGAGAAAAATGCAAAGAGTGCGAGCTTAGCGGAATTTGTTCGTATATAAAAAGATGAAAAAATAAACCTTTCGGAATAAAAATTTCCGAAAGGTTTTTTCTTATTCTTTTTCAACTTACAGTTTATTTCATATGTATGTGATGCCTTTAATAAGTATTATCATTTATTTGAAATCGTATAGCTATAGCTGGATTTTTCCTTTTCGGTATCTTCCGAAAAATACGCCGTCATCTACATATTTTTCGGTTTCTGATACCCACATCGGAAATTTTCCTGCTGACAAAGCTGTTTGACCGTTCAACATTCCTGTATGAAATGAAATATGTCTAAACTGTCTTAATACCAATTCCATTCTTGTATATCTGCAATGTTCAGGCCTTTCATATAACATTTCATCTGTAATAGAATCAAGATATTCTAAGGTCTTCTTTTCAATACTCTCAAGGTATTCCAAAAGCATTTCATCTGATAATACTATGGAGCAGCTTTTATCAGGATCATCCATGCCTTCCTCGTGAAAGTCCGGTTCCACGTATGAAAAAGGGTTGATAAACCACTTATCCGCTGAATGAAGTGCATGATATACCCATCTCCAGCATGGTGCACCACAGCATAATGCATCTCGATCGTATGTCTGAATAGAAGTTTTTATATTTAAGAAATTTGGTTTTACCATATCCTTGATAATCATACATAGTTCATTCATAACAATACCTTCTTAATCTTTACTGGAGGTAAACCGTTTGCATCAGTCACTTATGTTATTTGTAATCATTGTCGAAAGTGTTTTGCAGAAATAAATCATCTTGAAGTAGACAATCTACCGAAAGGCTTTTTATTTATTCTTCATCGTCTTGCGTTTTGCTCTCGGACGGAGATTCATAATTAATTACATCGCTTGAAGTGTAGACCTTTAAATTGTTGCGGTTTTTATAAGCATTAACCTTTTCTGATGCAAAGTCTTTTATTTGTGATCCTGCTTCATGCAGTTCTTCGCCGACGCTTTTGGCAAAATCTTTTACAACAGGAGCGTTCTTCTTAGCAAAATCCGATACCTTATCAGCACCTTTTTTAGCTAGATCAATTGCTTTCGGAGCGTTTTCTTTGGCGAAGCTTGTTGCTTTATCAGCTCCTTTTTTGGCGAAATCAACCGCCTTAGGAGCTTTTTCTTTCGCAAATTCCGCACCTTTTTTTGCACCCTCGGAAAGCTTTTCTTCAGCGCTTTTGAAAAACTTTTTAAAATCCTTTTTGTAATCCGACAAGATTATCTCCTCCTTGCTGTATACTTATATATATTATATTACTTTGACAGAGCAATGTCAAATAAAAACAGATTTTTTACGGCGGTATTTATTTGCTCAAAAGTGTTTTATGTTCAAAATTTTATTTGACTTATCTCTGTATTTGATGTATAATGTAAGTTGTATAGTTGTCTATACTTAATATATTTAAGGTGGAAAACAGAAAATGAGTTTAATGGACAAAATATTTGGAAACTACAGTAAAAAAGAACTTAAAAGAATAGACCCGATTTTAAATAAGGTTTTGAATCTTGAGGAAGAATACAAGGCGCTGTCCGATAATGAGCTTAGGGCAAAAACCGATGAATTTAAAGCAAGAATTGAAAGCGGCGAAACGCTTGACGATGTGCTTCCGGAAGCGCTTGCAGCTTGCCGTGAGGCAGCGGACAGGGTATTGGGCAAACGACCGTTCCCTGTGCAGATAATCGGAGCGATAGTTTTGCATCAGGGAAGAATTGCCGAGATGAAAACAGGTGAAGGTAAAACCTTAGTTGCTTGTCTTGCGTCGTATCTCAATGCGCTGAACGGAAAGGGCGTTCATGTTGTAACGGTAAACGACTATCTTGCAAAGTTCCAAAGCGAGGAAATGGGAAAGGTATACCGTTTCATGGGGCTTTCAATCGGATGCATACTGCATGATTTGAACAACGATGAAAGACGTGCGGCATATGCTTGTGATATAACATATGGTACAAACAACGAATTTGGTTTTGACTATCTTCGTGATAACATGGTTATTTATAAAAAGGACAAGGTCCAAAGGGAGCACGCTTTTGCTATTGTCGATGAGGTTGACTCGATTCTTATCGACGAGGCGAGAACTCCGCTTATCATTTCGGGAAGAGGAGATAAGTCTACCGAACTTTATTCATTAGCTGACCGTTTCGCAAAGAGCCTTACAGCAACAAAGGTTGTAGAGCTTGATACAAAGGCTGATAACGACGAGGTTGATGCGGACTATATTATTGACGAAAAAGCAAAGACTGCAACAATCACAAAAAACGGTGTTAAAAAGGCTGAAAAGGCGTTTAATCTTGAAAATCTTATGGATTCAGAGAATGTAACGCTTCTTCATCACATTAACCAAGCGCTTAAAGCAAACGGCGTTATGAAAAGGGATATTGATTATGTCGTAAAAGACGGCGAAGTAATAATCGTTGACGAATTTACAGGACGACTTATGATAGGAAGACGTTTTAACGATGGACTTCATCAGGCAATAGAAGCAAAAGAGGGAGTAAAGGTTGCTCACGAGTCAAAAACAATCGCAACAATTACATTCCAAAACTACTTCCGTCTTTACCACAAGCTTTCGGGTATGACCGGTACAGCTATGACCGAAGAGGACGAGTTTAAGGAAATCTATAAGCTTGACGTTATTGAGGTTCCGACAAACAAGCCTGTTATTCGTATTGACTATCCGGACGTTATATATAAAACCGAAAAGGCAAAGTTTAATGCTGTAATTGACAAAATAGTTGAATGCCATGAAAAGGGACAGCCTGTTCTGGTCGGAACAATTTCTATTGAAAAATCGGAGCTTTTGTCAAGAATGCTTAAAAACCGAGGTGTTAAACATAATGTCCTCAATGCAAAACATCACGCAAGAGAGGCTGAAATTGTCGCACAGGCAGGTAAATTCGGTGCAGTAACCATTGCTACCAATATGGCAGGACGTGGAACGGATATTATGCTCGGCGGTAATGCGGAATATCTTGCAACAGCGGATCTTAAGAAGATGGAAATAGATGATGATGTTATCAATGAAGCGACGGGATTTGCTGAAACTGATAACGAAGAAGTACTGTCTGTGAGAGAAAAGTACAGAGAGCTTTATGAAAAGTATTCTGCTGAATGCAAAGAAAAAGCAATTGATGTAAAGAATGCCGGCGGACTTATGATAATAGGTACTGAGAGGCATGAGTCAAGGCGAATCGACAACCAGTTAAGAGGACGTGCCGGACGTCAGGGAGATGAGGGCGGATCTATTTTCTTCCTATCTCTTGAAGATGATCTTATGCGTTTGTTCGGCGGTGAGAGAATTCAGACGATGATGAATACCTTAAAGGTTGACGAAGATATGCCGATACAATCTAGGATGCTTTCAAATGTAATTGAATCATCTCAGAAAAAGGTCGAGGGCAGAAACTTCAATATAAGAAAGAACGTATTAAACTATGACGATGTTATGAATACCCAGAGGGAAATCATTTACTCACAGCGTTCTACGGTGCTTGAGGGAGAGGATATTCACGACAAGATTTTAAAGATGATCACCGATTATGTTACTGATTCGGTAAATACATATATTGTCGATGAGGACGTTCATGACAACTGGAACTTAAAGGGACTCCGTGATCACCTCATGGGTCTTATAACGACTGAAAATGATTTCAAGTACGATGCAGTTGAGCTTGACAGCGTTTCAAAACAGGATATAATTGATGAGTTAAGCAACCGTGCGCTTGAAAAGTATGCTAAGCGTGAAGAAGAACTTACACCGAAGATTTTAAGAGAGCTTGAGAGAATCATTCTCTTGAAAGTTGTAGATACAAAGTGGATGGCTCATATCGACGATATGGATGAGTTAAAGCGTGGAATTAGCCTTAGAGCATACGGAAATAAGAATCCTGTTGTAGAATACCGTATCGAAGGATTTGATATGTTTGACGCAATGATTGCATCTATCTGTGAAGATACAATAAGAATGCTCTTTACGGTAAAGGTAAAGACGCAGGAAGAGCCTAAGAGAGAGCAGGTTTTAAAGGCTAATCCTGTTAAGGGTGATGGCTCGCTTCAGGGTGGAGTAAGAAAGAAAAAGGTCGGAAGAAACGATCCTTGCCCATGCGGAAGCGGCAAAAAGTATAAGCATTGCTGCGGAAGATAAAAAATATATTAAAAAGAGCAAAAGTTTTAAATACACTTTTGCTCTTTAGTTATTGTTTGGAGAAAAACTATGATACTCAGTAGAAAAATAGAACTAGACGGTGCGCCGAATACACGTGATCTTGGCGGAATTATTACTGCTGACGGCAGAAAAATAAAGCAGGGATTGCTTTTCAGAAGCGGAGATTTATCATCGCTGAGCAAAAATGACATCAAAACGCTTGAGGGGTATAATGTTTCGCTTGTTATTGATTTAAGAACAGAAACTGAGCGAAGCGGAAGTCCTGATAAGCAGCTTAAAGGAGCAAGAGAGGTTAATTTTAAGGTTGTTAATGAGGAAACGCTTGGTATTACGAAAGGCGGCGATAATTCAGTCGGTGCGCTGATTAAAATACTTGAAAAAGAAAGCTTTGATATAGTTCCGTTTATGACGGCAATGTACAAAACAATTATAGAAAGCGACGCTGCAGCTTTGGCATACAGGAATTTTTTTAAGGAAATTTTATCAAACGAAAAGGGAGCAGCGATTTGGCATTGCTCGGCAGGAAAGGACCGTGCGGGAATAGCTACAGCATTTATACTAATGGCGCTTGGCGTTGACAGAGAAACAGTTATAGAAGACTATCTTTTGACAAATCAATTTGCAGGTAAAAAACTGCTTGAAATTATAAAACTCAAAACAGATGATGCTGATGTAGTAAAAAAAGCGGATGTTATGTTGTCGGTACATAGAGATTATATCGAAAGCGTTTACAAGGCGATAGATAAGCTTGGCGGTGAAGAGCGGTTTTTATCAGACCGATTGGGTGTCGGAGAAACTGAAATTAAAGCTCTTAAGAAAAGGTATCTTTGCGATATATAAAAATAAGCGGTACAGCAATTTGTACCGCTTTTTTGTTTATTACCACTTTTTGGGAACTGATGGACAGAATGCTTTTTTCTTTAGCGCACGAAGTTCAACATAACAGCCACACCTTCTGCACATTCCGTTTACAAGCTCATCGCAGTTACTGCAAATCTCAAGCCTTTGCTTGTAGACAAGTTCGGTAACTCTTTTTTCTTCGGGATAGTTTTTAATGTATAAAGAAAGCGATGTGAAGAACTCGTCTTTGTCCATGTCCTCGATAAGACATTTTCGACATACTTTACTTATCATTTGAACTGTACCGAAACAACCGAGCATCGAGGTACTATAATCTCAGAGTTGTCGTTTTCACACTTGAATCCATTATAGTTTTTGAGGGTAACTTTTTCATCTTCACCGAAATCGTTATAGTCACACGGGCTTTGAGATGTTATTATTTGAGATAAAACAATATCTCCTTCGTTTACTTTTATTGTAATATCATCCTCTAAAGAACAGTTTGAGATAGTCGCAAATATTCCTTTCTCACTTTCGGTCACAGAACATGAAAGAGCAGGAAGAGATGTGCTTTCGTCACCTGTTACGACTTGTGAAATCTCGCTGTACACAAGCCTTGCATCGTGATGAGGCTTAAACATTTTAAACACATAAAAAGTCGGAGTTTTCAGCATCTCTGCGCCGTCCGTCAAAACGACTGATTGAAGTACGTTTACTGCCTGTGCAATATTCGCCATTTCGACGGTATCGCTGTGTTGATTGAATATATTCAAGTTTATCGCTGCAACAATAGCGTCACGCATAGAATTTTGCTGATACAAAAATCCCGGATTAGTACCCGGCTCGACATCACACCAGACTCCCCATTCATCTACAAAAAGCTTAACTCGCCCATCTTTATCATACTTTTTCATTATTTCAGAATGCTTTGAGATAATATCGTCCATGTAAAGCGTTCGTGATATTGTGCTGTAATACTCTGAATCAGAAAATTCGGTTGCCGAGCCTTTTTTATCCCAATTTCCTGTCGGAAGGGTGTAGTAGTGGAGAGAAATTGCGTTAAGATGCCAGTTTGGATCAAGCTTTTGCATAAGCTTTTCGGTCCAGTTGTAATCGTCCGCATTAGGTCCGCAGGCTACTTTATAAAGTACGTTTCCGCTCAGGTTTTTGCAAAAGCTTTGGTAATTTCGGTAAACATCGCAATAGTATTCAGGAGTCATGCTTCCGCCGCATCCCCAGCTTTCGTTTCCAATTCCGAAATATTTTATTTTCCAAGGCTTTTCTCTGCCGTTTTTCTTTCTGAGTGTTGACATTTCACTTTCACCGTTAAATGTCATGTATTCAATCCATTCGCTCATTTCCTGAACGGTTCCGCTTCCCATGTTGCCGGCAATATACGGTTCGCATTCCAGTTGTTCGCAAAGTTCTAAAAACTCATGAGTACCGAATGAGTTGTCCTCAACAGTACCGCCCCAGTTTGTGTTTACCATTTTTTTGCGTTCATCAGGGCGTCCTATACCGTCTTTCCAATGATATTCGTCAGCAAAACATCCGCCGGGCCAACGAAGCACAGGAATTCCTATTTCCAAAAGAGCATTTACAACGTCCGTCCGCATACCGTTTTTATTTGGTATTGCGGAATCCTTTCCTACAAAAATACCGTCATAAATACATCTACCCAAGTGCTCGGAAAAATGACCGTAAATATTTTTATTAACCTTTGAAAGCTTTTTGCTTCTGTCAATTGTAAGTTCTGCGTATTTCATATCATTCTCCTTGTTGATAGTTAAACCTTTAAGTTTCAATAAGGGGCGCCGCCCGTCATTTAACAAGTGAACGAGGGACGAAGCCGCTTAGGGTTTCAGTAGGGGATTTAAGCCCCTGCTGAAAGACGTAGATGACCGCCGCATAAGAGGCTGGGGTCATCCGTTCACGGTTATATCGAAATGCTGATAGTCCTTTGAACCGTTTGTCCAATCTCCGCCCCATTCAAATCCATATGATTTAAAAATACGAACGCAATAATCACGGCTATCAAGCTTATGAGGAAAGTTCTTTGTTCGATCGGCATATTCTTTTGAAGCCGAAGGCAGAACCTTATCGTTTTGTATATAAGGATTATAAAGCGGATTTATATCTATTGCAAGTCCCTTTGCGTGGTTTGAAAGAATGTCGGTATTTGCTATTGTTCTGTAGCAAAACGCAGAGGAGTTGTTGTCTTCCATGCTTTTTTCATCATCTGCGCCATATTCATCTATAAGACGTATCTTTTCAATTTCATATCCCTTTTCATAAAGCTTTTTAAATATTTTTAACAGCTTTTTTGAAATAAGCCTGCTTGCAATCAGCTCACCTGCTTGCTCCGTTCCGTTAAAGTCTATGTATTTGACTTTTATATAGTGGAGCATATTCCTTTTGATTTTTGTATTTTCTTTAAAAGAAATTCCGTTTATTTTTGAGAAAATTTTATCGCTTATCGGAGCGCAAGAGAATCCGTCTGACAAAACAAAGCCTTTTTGGCTTTTGTAAATATTACGTCTGTAAGAATCAAAGACATGAGGGTAAATTATCTTTAATATTACAAGCGAAACTATAACGCCGAAAATACATCCCGTTAGTACATCAGTAAAATAGTGAACGCAGAAATATATTCTTGAAAATGCGATTAGAAATGCTAATACGAAAGCAGGCTTTCCGAGCTTTTTGTTTTGCAGGTGAATCGCCGTCGCACATGCAAACGATGAAGCTGAGTGACCCGACGGAAATGAAAATCCGGTTGGGGGAGTTATTACAGTTGTAATCCAAGGATATGTTTCAAATGGACGCTGCCTGCAAAACAGATTTTTTAAAACCACATCATTTAAAATCCATTCGGTTATAAGGCAGATAAGCGTTATAACACCTATTTTTCTTGTTTTTCTAAAGGCTAAAAGCAAAAGGCAAATTACTATCCAGCATACGCCCGAATTGCCGATTGCAGAGAATACAGCCATAAAAAAACTAAGAGTACTGTTCCTTATGTCAAGCATAAGATTTAAGAAAAACATATCTATTTGACTGATGATTTCCATTAATATAAATCCTTTCCCGGTTGTATGAATCTATTTTATCATATGTAGGAAAAGTTTGCAATAAAACATCCAATACTTTTTACAGTTACTTTACATATTATCGGGAAGATGAAAAACAAAATACAGTCATTAGTGTATATAAAAATACCGCTTACTCTGTTGCTAAGTAAGCGGTTTAAGTCTGTTGAAAAAGTACACTTTCAAAATATTGCCGCGTAGGCGGACATGTGCCGACGCAGCGACACCTTGAGAGGAAATCGGCGGTGCGAGCCGATTTCCGACGAAAAGGGGTTTCCTAGGGGAAAATGCAGAACGAGATAGGCGTAGCTATCGAAGTGAGTGTGTTTGTCCCATGGGGATCGTTGTCGACTTTGCCGACAACGATCATACCGCTTACTCTATTGTTAAGTAAGCGGTATGATTTTACAGCGACAGCAAAAGCTTTGAAAGTGATTTACCCAAAAGCTCGCCGGTGTAAAAAGCTTCATCAAGCGAGTTGCCGTGTGCGCCGATTTCAATAAGCAGTGCACCGGGTGACAGACTTTGATTGTAGTTTCTGTAGTCAAACAGCACAGGCCTTGCAAGGTCGGGATAATCTTCTTCGAGCTGATTTTGAAGAGAACAAGCTAAGTGGAAGTTTTTTAAATATTCGGGAACATATCCTGTTCCGTCGTCTGCACAGGAGATTATCATAAGCTGTGCCGCACTTTTTCCGTCGACCTCACAAACGGGCGCAATTCTTGTACCGTCGCTTCGCTCAATTGCGTCACGGTGAATATCCAAAACCACTTTTATTGTAGGGTATTCCTCTAAAATTGATGAAACCGTGGCATAGCTTAAATCATATGCGCTGTTGTAATCGGGATAATCGTGAATGGTTTTGGCGTGGACATATCCTATTCCGTTTTCGTTTAACTGCTTGCATATTCTCTCGCCGACCTCAACCATGTTTTTACTTTCGTCCGTGGTTTTTGAGTAAAACGATGTGTCGTAAAAATCTCGGTTATACGGTTCAAAGCTTTCTGTTGTATGTGTATGATATATCAAAACCTGCGGCTCATCAGAATTTTTGTCAATTGTAAAATCGGGGGATTTTCGGCTTTCTTTCAAAAGGAATTCATTTGTTAAATCAGTACAGTTTCTTACCTGACCGCCGCTGTCAAGCGTAAAAAATTGACTGTCGTCATAAACTCCGTATGTTGCACGCTCAATAGGACCACAGTTTTTCTCCTGTGGATCAACATAAGGAATCGGATTCTGTTTTGCTATTTCATCGGTTTTAATAATCTTTGATGCATCGGTGCGGTTGTTGTTTGCCTGCGTTTCATTTGGAGCCATGTCTATTGCAATTTTGGAATTGTTGTTTATTATAATGTTTCCGTAGTCGGTAGACGGTGTGTCTATAAGCTTTGCGTTTATGACATTGCCTATTTCCTTAAAAACTGCTGTATTGTCACCGAAGCTTAGCGCTGCGGACGATTTACAGGTATCCGCTACTGCGTCAATAACACTCGGAAAAATATTTACGCCTCCTAAAAGTATCATAGGTAAGCTTACTGCCGATACAATCACTGCACAGGCTTTTATTGCGTGGCTTTTTAGGTTGTCCATATCTTTTTTCTCCTTTGGCTGATGTGTTAAATAATTATGTTTTTTGTGGGCAAAGTATTCCGGTTGACAGTTAATTTTTTTTGTGGTAAAATAGTTAAAAGAAATAGATCTTCTTTGAAAGGAGAAACATTATGGACAATAAATTTGATAAGGGATTTTGGACAATTATGGGAGCGCTTGTGCTTGTCGTGGCATCTGTGACATTGTTTGTATATAGGCTTATGAGCAATAAAGCTTATTATGAAAAGTGGAAAGATTACGATGAGTGCGGAATGATGTAGAGAATGTAACTTTTAACTTTTGAAGTCGGCTTTATGCACGGCTTCTTTCTTTTTTATGGAGTGTGAAAAAATGTCTGTAAAACGTAGAAGAGTAGTATTTATAATTGTTTTTGTTCTGCTGATAATAATTGCTGCAATAGCTTTGCTGTTATTCAAATCTTCAGATGATGAGAAAGTTTATAATGAAAGCGAGCTTAACATTGAGAGAGTTTTAAGTAAAGTCGATTTTAACGAAAACGGAAAAGACGATTATACCGATATTTTGATAGGTGCTCGAAAGGATGCTGAGGCGATGCCCAAGTATGACGGAAGTTATGTAGCAGGAGGATACCCTCCGGATGATGTAGGTGTTTGCACCGATCTTGTTTGGAGAGCTTTTAAAGAAGCCGGCTACAGCCTTAAGGATATGCTCGATAATGACATAGCGGCATATCAAAGCGAGTATCCGGGCGCTAATCCGCCTGATCCGAATATTGACTTTAGAAGGGTAAAAAACCTGAAGGTGTTTTTTGAAAAATATGCAAAAAGCCTGCCCTGTGACATTGAGAGAGTTGAAGAATTTCAGGCAGGAGATATTGTTATTTTCGGCGATGACAATCATATTGGAATAGTGTCTGACAAGCGTGATAAAGACGGGCATACATATATTTTACATAATACAAATCAGAAAAACCGTGAGGAGAACTATCTCTTAAAGCATACTCCTACATCTCATTATCGTTTTGATGCGTCAGAGATACCGCAAAACGTATTGTGTGTATGGGAGTAAGTTTAATAAAGCCATTTTGTTTGACATACAGAGCAGAGTGTAGTATAATTTAAAGAACCGTATTAAAAATTTAAGGGAGGCGGCGTTTAATGATTAAGGTTTGTGAAGCAATGGTAAAATGTTTGGAGCAGGAGGGCATTAAAGTCGTCTTTGGCTATCCGGGTGCGGCAATTTGTCCGTTTTACGATGAGATTTACAAAAGTAATATTAAAAGCGTTCTTGTGCGCCATGAGGTGAACGGAGGCCATGCGGCAAACGGTTATGCGAGAATTTCGGGAAAGCCTGCTGTGTGCATAGCTACAAGCGGTCCGGGTGCGACAAATCTTTTGACTGCAATCGCAACGGCTTATGCGGACAGCGTACCTATCGTTTGTATCACGGGACAAGTTAATTCCGAGCAGATAGGCTCAGATGCCTTTCAGGAAGCGGATATAACCGGAGCGGCAGAGCCTTTTATAAAGCATACATATCTTGTTAAGGATGGCTCGCAGATTGGAAGAATATTTAAAGAAGCATTTTATATTGCGGGATCGGGAAGACCCGGACCTGTGCTTATAGATGTCCCTATGGATGTACAGAATTCTCTTATAGATTTTTCGTATCCGAAAACTGTTGATATAAGAAGTTACAAGCCTACTCAAAAGGGCAACGCTCTTCAGGTGAAAAGAGTTGTTAAAGAAATTCAAGGTGCAAAGAAGCCTTTGTTGTGCGTAGGCGGAGGAGTATTTCTTTCTAATGCCAAGGATGAGGTTATGAAGCTTGCAGAGATTTTTGACCTTCCTGTTGTAACTACTATGATGGGAATTTCTGTCTTTGAAAGTGATAACGAAAGATTTTTCGGAATGCTTGGTATGCATGGATCAAAAACTGCAAACAGAGCGGTAAGCGAATGTGATGTTTTGATTTTGGTCGGAGCAAGAGTTGGTGACAGGGCTATCGGAAATCCGACGGCTGTTGAAAAAACTACCAGAGTTATTCATATAGATATCGACCCTGCGGAAATAGGAAAGAATTTAAGAGCGGATATTCCGCTCGTCGGAGATGTAAAAACCGTATTAAATCAGATCTTAAAATATGCACAAGATCTTGATCATACCGATTGGATAGAAGAAATAAGAGGCTTTGACAAAAAGCCGGAGTTTTTAAAGACCAAAGAAGGTACTGTTAATCCAAAAGAATTTTTAAGTCTATTAAGCGAGCGTATGCCGGGAAATACTCATGTAGTTGCGGACGTTGGACAAAATCAGATCTGGGCTGCGGCAAATTATAGAATGAAGTCGGGAAGATTCTTAACCAGCGGCGGCATGGGAACAATGGGATATGCGATACCTGCGGCAATCGGTGCAAAAATGGCAGATGAAAAATCAGAGGTTTTGGCAGTCTGCGGTGACGGAAGCTTTCAGATGTCGTTTATTGAGCTTGCTACTGCTGTTCAGCACAGAGTTGATATTAAGGTAATTGTTATGAGAAACAACTATCTTGGAATGGTACGAGAGCTTCAAGACAAGGGTTACGGCGGAAGAAGAATGGCAGTGTCGCTTGACGGATCACCGGATTTTATAAAGCTTGCTGAAGCTTACGGAATAAGAGGGGTTAGGGTAACGGATAATGCCGATATGGAAAAAGCATTTGATGCATTGAAAACGCCCGGACCTTGTGTTATAGAGTGCGTTGTAGACGATGAAGAAAGTACGCTTTAGAATTTTTGAAAGGAATGATAAGGTTTTATGAGTACAATGAAACATACTATTTCGGTTTTAGTTGAAAATCACGCAGGAGTTTTGTCAAGAATTTCCGGACTTTTCTCAAGAAGAGGCTTCAATATCGACAGCTTGGCGGTTGGAGTTACCGACGATCCTGAAATTTCGAGAATAACGATAATTGTTTCCGGCGATGACCATACGGTTGAGCAGGTTGAAAAGCAGCTTAATAAGCTTATTGAGGTAATAAAAGTTAAGACGCTTAATAAGGAAGAAAAGCTTGAAAGACAACTCGTTTTAATTAAGCTTTCCGTACCTCTTGAAAAGAGAAGTGAAATTTTAACTATTGCTGATATTACCGGAGCTAAGGTTATTGACATTTCACAGACAACAATGACTCTTCTTTTGGCGGATACATATGCTCATGTTTTGAGATTTGAGGAGATCACAAAACCGTACGGAGTGCTTGAAGAGGTTAGAACGGGTACTATTGCGATACAAAAGGGTGCGGAAACAATGACATTCAAAAAATAAACGCATTTTATTAATATACTGTTAATAAAAAGATTGTAATATATTAAGTTGATGCGAGATTATATGATCTCTAAGACATTATAAAAATTCAGGAGGACTAAACAATGGCAAAGATTTATTATCAGCAGGACTGTGACATCAATGTTCTCAGTGGCAAGACAGTAGCTATTATCGGTTACGGAAGCCAGGGACATGCTCATGCGCTCAACCTTAAGGAAAGCGGCGTTGATGTAGTCGTAGGACTTTATGAGGGAAGTAAGTCATGGGCAAAGGCAGAGAGCCAGGGACTTAAGGTCATGACAACAGCAGAGGCAGCAAAGGCAGCTGATGTAATTATGATTTTGATTCCTGACGAGAAGCAGGCAGCTCTTTACAAGAGTGAGATTGAGCCTAACCTTACAGAAGGCAAGACTTTGGCTTTTGCACACGGATTTAATATCCATTTCGGTTGTATTGTTCCGCCTAAGAGCGTAAACGTAATCATGATTGCTCCTAAGGGACCGGGACACACTGTAAGAAGTGAATATCAGGTAGGAAAGGGTGTTCCGTGTCTTATCGCTGTTGAGCAGGATGCAACAGGTAACGCTACTGATATCGGACTTGCATATGCAGCAGGAATCGGAGGAGCAAGAGCAGGAGTTTTGGAAACAACTTTCAGAACTGAAACAGAAACTGACCTTTTCGGTGAGCAGGCTGTTCTTTGCGGAGGAGTTTGCGCCCTTATGCAGGCAGGCTTTGAAACTCTTGTTGAAGCAGGATATGATCCGAGAAACGCATATTTTGAGTGTATTCACGAGATGAAGCTTATTGTTGACCTTATTTATCAGTCAGGTTTTGCAGGAATGAGATATTCTATTTCAAATACTGCTGAATACGGAGATTACATAACAGGACCGAAGATCATTACAGAAGATACAAAGAAGGCTATGAAGCAGGTTCTTAAGAACATTCAAGACGGAAGCTTTGCTAAAGAATTCCTTCTTGATATGTCATCAGCAGGATCTCAGGTTCACTTAAAGGCTATGAGAAAGCTTGCTTCTGAGCATCCGGCAGAAACAGTTGGAGCAGAGATTAGAAAGCTTTACAGCTGGAGTGATGAGGATAAGCTTATCAATAACTAATTGGTGATCAAGAAATACAGTCGGAAGTATAATTTTCGGCTGTATTTTTTATTGTGTTTTTTTAATAAAAATACAATAATATTTCTATCTAGTGTAGCAGAATGTGACTAAAATTTACATTAAGCATGTTGTTTTTGAAAACTGTCTTGACATCTTAGCGGTTGATTTCGTATAATGTATATATAGTAGTTTAAAACTTATTCTTTGATGGAGGTGCATTATTAATGGCTGAATTGCAATCAGCTTTAATAGACAGGGCGAGCTCAGTTCAAACGAAACCTGAAAGACTGGTTGTACATACTAATGAATCCAAAGTATATAGCTTTATTAAACGGTTATTTGACATAATTTGTTCGGCGATAGCGCTTATAGTATTAAGTCCTATTTTTTTGGTGGTATCGGCAGTTATATTTCTTTCTGACTTTCATTCTCCGATATTTAAACAGGAGCGTTATACGAAAAACAAAAAAACGTTTTATATGTATAAGTTTCGCTCGATGTGCGTTGATGCCGAGGAAAAGCTTTTAGATCTTTCTGAATTTAATGAAGCTGATGAAGACGGAAAGGCCTTCAAAATGACAAACGATCCGAGAGTTACAAGAATCGGAAGATTTATAAGAAAAACAAGCATTGATGAGCTTCCTCAGCTTGTTAATATTCTAAAGGGCGATATGAGTTTTGTAGGGCCTCGCCCTCCTATTCCTAGAGAGGTTGAAGAGTATGACGAATATGAAACGCACAGGCTCGATATAAAATCCGGACTTACTTGTTATTGGCAATGTTCGGGGAGAAGCAACCTTTCGTTTGATGAATGGGTTGCACTTGATATAAAGTACATAAATGAACAATCTCTAAAGACAGATATAAAGATACTTTTCAAAACCTTTGGCGCAGTATTTAAGGGTGATGGAGCAGTATAGCGTAGAATATCTATCTGGTTTGAATTGTATGGAAGACGTCGGTTTTGCTGCGTACATATATTTCAAATAAAGTTTGGCTTAGCAATTATGATTGATGTCCTGCGTAATATTTAGCAGAACATCTTTTTTATTTAAATTCTAATAAATAAATTTAAGGGTGAAGAATATGACAAGGGACGAATTAATAGAATTTTTTAAAACCTTTGAAAATTCGATAGTAGACCGTCCGTTCCCAGATGATGATATAAGCTTAGTGGCAAGACACAAAAGCAATAGGAAATGGTATGCGCTTGTGATGAGATTGGACGGTAAGGACATAGTTAATTTGAAATGTGATCCGTTGCAGTCTCAGTTTTTGAGAGATAATTTTGACGGAATTCGTGAGGCTTACCATATGAATAAGGTCCATTGGAATACAGTTAAACTTGAAAGCGATGTTGATGCAAGACTCATCAAAGAATTGGTATCTCATAGCTTTGAGCTTACTTTATAGAATCAGTTATAAATTGTGTTAATATTGCGGTTTTTGTCGTTTTTTACAAATAAAATGTAATTTGTTTTACGCAATGTAACGGCGTGTAGAAAAAAAGTCAAAAAGCGTTTTTTCGTTGACATATTGACTGATATATGATAAAATTTATATAATGCGTTTAATATGCAATTGGAAATGTGGATTGGTGAACCCAGTTAAAAATTGACGATTGAGAGCTTTACTGCACAAGCAAAAAAGTGCATTAAAGCCTTTAAATAAACAGGAGATTGATATGGATAAATTTGCACCTTCGTTATTTTTATCTCAATCCTACGGGGATGCCTGGCAGGACTATATAAGAATGCTGACACACCCGAATTTTGCTTGTTGGGATTATGTCATTTTAACCGCATCCAACGAAAAGCAAGCGGTGGGTTTTCGTGAACAGATTGCTAAGCGTCAGAAGACGGGATTTTTACCGGATAAAACTCATTTTGCGGTTATTCCCGATCCTGAGGGCAAACGAGTGGGAAGCGGAGGAGCAACATACAGGGCGTCATGAAGCGTATTAAATTCTAAAGTGCAACTGTTATGACTTTTGGGCTGACGCTGAAGAAAGATAGTACATTCTTTGGTAGTTTGGTCGTTAATGACTTAGATAAGTTCTAAAAAATGAGTTGTGATGCTATTGCTAATCAGTATGACAACAGTCTTGTGACGTAAAGCTTATACATGAGATATATTACAAAGTGGCTAAATTAAGGAGAAAAGTTATGAAAGGGATTATTCTGGCTGGTGGTTCTGGTACTCGTTTGTATCCACTAACGAAAGTAACTTCAAAGCAATTGCTTCCGATTTATGATAAACCGATGATCTATTACCCTATGTCTGTTCTTATGAATGCAGGCATACGGGATATTTTGATTATTTCCACACCTCAGGACACACCACGATTTCAAGACTTGCTAGGTGATGGTCACCAGTTTGGTGTAAACCTCACTTACGCTGTCCAGCCTTCCCCGGATGGACTGGCACAGGCATTTATTATTGGTGCTGACTTCATCGGTAATGATACTGTGGCGATGGTCTTGGGCGATAACATCTTTGCAGGTCACGGCTTGAAGAAACGTCTGAAAGCTGCTGTGAAGAATGCAGAAACAGGTAAGGGGGCCACAGTGTTTGGTTACTATGTGGATGATCCGGAGCGTTTTGGTATTGTGGAGTTTGACAATGACGGTAAGGCGATTTCTATCGAAGAAAAGCCTTCTCATCCGAAGAGCAACTACTGCGTGACAGGTCTCTACTTCTATGACAATCGAGTAGTAGAGTATGCAAAGAACTTGAAACCTTCTGCTCGTGGAGAACTGGAAATTACCGACCTTAACAGAATCTATCTGGAAGACGGTTCGTTGAATGTGGAATTGTTGGGACAGGGCTTTACCTGGTTGGATACTGGAACCCATGAGAGCCTTGTGGATGCAACAAACTTTGTGAAGACAATCGAGCAGCATCAGCATCGTAAAATTGCATGTTTGGAGGAAATTGCATATTTAAATGGTTGGATTAGCAGGGAAGAAGTAATGAAAGAATACGAAGTCTTGAAGAAAAATCAGTATGGGCAGTATTTGAAGGACGTTTTGGATGGAAAGTACCTTGATGTGATTCATGAGGGCATCATGGACTTTAAGAATAAATTGTCAAATCAACAAGAAACACATAATTTGAGAATAGAGGAAGAAAACACATGAAAAAATATCTGATCACTGGTTGCGCCGGCTTTATTGGCTCCAACTTTGTTTACTACATGCTGAAGAAGTATGATGACATCCTGCTGGTCAACCTGGACAAGCTGACCTATGCAGGTAATCTGGAAAACCTCAAGGGCGTGGAGGGAGATTCCCACCATGTATTCGTCCAGGGTGATATCTGTGACAAGAAATTGGTCACTTCTTTGTTCGAAAAGTACGATTTTGACTATGTTATTAATTTCGCAGCGGAAAGCCATGTGGATCGCTCCATTGCCAATCCCGAAATCTTTGTCCAAACCAATGTCATGGGTACCGTGAATCTGCTCCAGAGAGCGAAAGAAGCCTGGTATGACGCTGCTACCAAGACGTGGAAAGAGGGAAAGAAGTATCTGCAGGTTTCTACCGATGAGGTCTACGGTGCGCTAGGGGCGGAGGGCTATTTTATGGAGACCACGCCAATCAATCCCCACAGTCCCTACTCTTCCTCTAAGGCTAGTGCCGACCATTTTGTGCAGGCATTCCATGACACCTATGGTATGCCCATCAACATAACCCGTTGCTCTAACAACTACGGTCCTTACCAGTTCCCGGAGAAGCTGATCCCACTAATGATTAACAACGTTAAGCATCATAAGCAGCTCCCTGTGTATGGTGACGGTATGCAGATTCGTGACTGGCTGTACGTGGAAGACCACTGCAAGGCCATTGATATGGTAGCCAATGGCGGCAAGATCGGTGAGGTCTACAACGTGGGCGGTCATAACGAGCGCCCCAACATTTTTATCGTCAAGACTATTATTGAGCAGCTTCACGGCCAACTGAAGGATGATGGTATTTCTGAGGATCTCATCAAGCATGTGGAAGATCGTCTGGGACATGATCGCCGCTATGGCATTGATCCGACTAAGATCAAAAATGATCTTGGCTGGTATCCGGAGACTCCCTTTGAAAAGGGTATTGTCTTGACCATCGACT
Organism: uncultured Oscillospiraceae bacterium; assembly: GCA_902489475.1. Classification (GTDB taxonomy): domain Bacteria; phylum Bacillota; class Clostridia; order Oscillospirales; family Ruminococcaceae; genus UMGS1601. Next base: position 29,518 of record CABUAH010000001.1, read on the forward strand.
GGTACCTGAAGCATGAGGATTGGATGAACAATGTGACCAGCGGCAATTATCAGAAGTACTACGAAGCCATGTATAAGGCGAAAGCAGGAATCTAAAGGGTTGAGGTTGTGGGAAGAATGAAGTTTTTTGTAACTGGCGTCAATGGCCAGCTTGGCCATGATGTAATGAATGAATTGAATAAAAGAGGTCATGAGTGTGTCGGCTCCGATCTTGCAGGAGCCTATGCAGGCATTGCAGATGGTTCTGCTGTGACAACGATGCCCTATGTTGGTCTGGATATTACTGACAAGGCAGCGGTCAAGAAGATCATTACAGAGGTGCAGCCTGATGCTGTCATTCACTGTGCGGCGTGGACCGCTGTGGACATGGCCGAGGACGATGATAAGGTGGAGAAAGTACGTGCCGTCAATGCCGGTGGCACTCAGAATATCGCGGATGCTTGTAAAGCGGTAGACTGCAAGATGCTTTATTTGTCCACGGACTATGTATTTGATGGTCAGGGAACGAAGCCTTGGCAGCCGGACTGCAAGGACTATAAACCTCTGAACGTCTATGGCCAGACCAAGCTGGAAGGTGAGTTGGCGGTGGCAAACACGCTTGAGAAATATTTCATCGTCCGTATTGCATGGGTATTCGGTCTGAATGGCAAGAACTTCATCAACACCATGATCAATCTGGGTAAGACTCATAATGAAGTCCGGGTAGTCAACGATCAAATTGGTACGCCGACGTACACTCATGACCTCGTTCGACTACTGGTAGACATGTGCGAGACAGAGAGATATGGTTATTACCACGCAACCAATGAGGGCGGCTATATTTCCTGGTACGATTTCTGCTGTGAATTTTATCGTCAGTATGGGTTGAGCACAAAGGTCATCCCTGTGACCACCGAGGAATACGGTCTGAGCAAAGCTGCTCGCCCGTTCAACAGTAGACTGGACAAGAGCAAGCTGGTTAAGAATGGCTTTGAGCCGCTTCCGACTTGGCAGGATGCAGTTAGTCGGTACCTAAAGGAATCACAGCTTTTAGAGGGGATGAAGACAATGGGACAGATAAATGTGAAAAAGAATGTAGGCGGCATCGAGGGGCTGTGTGTGATTACCCCGGCTGTACACGGTGATGCTCGCGGTTATTTCATGGAAACTTATAGCCAGAGAGATATGGAAGAGAACGGAATTAACATCAATTTTATTCAGGACAACCAGTCCATGAGTACCAAGGGGGTGCTTAGGGGGCTTCACTTTCAGAAAAATTTTCCACAGACCAAGCTGGTTCGGGTGATTAAGGGTTCTGTGTTCGATGTGGCGGTTGACTTACGTTCTGGAAGTAGTACTTATGGCAAGTGGTATGGAATTGAGCTGACAGAGGATAATAAGAAGCAGTTTCTTATTCCAAAAGGTTTTGCGCACGGCTTTCTTGTACTCAGTGATACCGCTGAATTTTGCTATAAGTGTGATGACTTTTACCATCCAAATGATGAAGGCGGTATGGCTTGGAATGACCCGGAAATTGGCATTCAGTGGCCGCAATTGAAGGGGGAGTATCATGGCACGGCAAGTGCTGAAGGGTATAGCGTAGATGGTATGTCACTTAATTTGAGTGAGAAAGATCAGAAGTGGCTTGGATTGAAAGATACATTCAAGTTTTGAGGAGAACTGATTCATGCAGAAAAATCAAGAACAGCACGTATTTCTAGTGGGTGCAAAAAGCCTTGGTGCATACGGTGGATATGAGACTTTTATCAATAAATTAACTGAATACCATCAGAACAATAAAAAAATAAAATATCATGTAGCGTGTAAAGCAAACGGTGATGGCTGCATGAATCCCAAAAATACAGACGGTGCAGAGATTATTTCTGACTATGAGTTTGTATATCACAATGCAGAGTGCTTTCGGATTCATGTACCGGAGAAGTTGGGGCATGCACAAGCTATCTATTATGATATTATGGCTTTAAAAGAATGCTGTCGAATCATTAAAGAACAGGATATTCAGCATCCGATTGTATATATTATGGCTTGTCGTATTGGACTATTTATTAAGCATTTTTACAAGAAAATCCATAACCTCGGTGGTATAATTTACCTAAATCCCGATGGACATGAGTGGATGAGAGCCAAATGGAGCGCACCTGTAAGAAAATACTGGAAGTTGTCAGAACAACTGATGGTTAAATGGTCAGATCTTGATATCTGCGATTCTATTAATATTGAAAAGTACATACACGAGCAGTATGACGGAAAAGGAATTAAAGGGAGAAATCCAACGACAACATTTATTGCGTATGGAGCAGATTTAACCTTAAGCAAGGTGTCAGATAACGATGATAAACTTGTGAAATGGTATAAGGAAAAAGGACTGACTCCAAAGGAGTATTACCTTGTTGTAGGTCGATTTGTACCGGAAAACTCTTTCGAAGTTATGATTCGTGAGTTTATGAATAGTAACAGCAAGAGATACTTTGCTATAATCACAAATGTAAATAACAAGTTTCTGAGTGAGTTGGAAGCAAAACTTCACTTCAGGAGTGATAAGAGAATAAAGTTCGTTGGTACTGTTTATGACCAGGAACTTCTTAAGAAGATCCGAGAAAATGCATATGCATATTTTCATGGACACACAGTAGGAGGTACTAATCCGTCCCTTATTGAAGCATTAGGAAGCACAGATTTGAACTTGTTGGTTGATGTTGGTTTTAATAAAGAAGTAGCAGAAGATTGTGCTTTGTATTGGAGTCGTGATGATGGTGAATTGGCGAATCTGGTTAATTATGCAGATTCCATGAGTGTTGATGATATTGCAGAGATGGGACGAAGAGCTAAGAAACGTGTAGCAGAAGAGTACACATGGGAAATAATCTGCCGAAAGTATGAAGATGCATTTTTTGGGTGGGGGAATTGAGATAATGAAGATATTGGCTATTCATAACTTCCACCGAAAAGGGTCAGCAAGCGGCGATGACCAGGTTTTTAAAAGCGAGACAACGTTGTTGGAAGAGCATGGTCACGAAGTAATTCGATATACTGTTGCAAATGATGAATTTGATAAGTCAGGGTTCATTGGGAAAGTTGCAGCAACATTTGGGATGCTGTGGAGTTTTAAGAATTACAAAAGAGTCAAAAAATTGGTCGAATCAGAAAAACCAGACATTGTACATATTCATACCTTTTTTCCACTGCTTTCTCCATCAGTACTGTATGCAGCCAAAAGGGCTGGTGCCAAGGTTGTAGCTACATTACATGATACAAGGTTTATTTGTCCTTGCGCAACATCACTACGAGGAACCGAACTGTGTAATCAATGCGGTGATGGAAACTATCTCCGCATGTGTAAATATGGATGCTTCAAGGGCAGTAAGCTGCAGAGCTTTATTATTGCATGTATTTTTACTTATCACAGAATAAGAAAGAGTTTTTACAAGCAGATTGATCGATATATCTGCCTAAATGAGAATCAGATCCAGTTGCTGAAGAATATAGGATATGATGAGAGTAAAATTATAAAGAAATACAATTTTGTTCCAGATGTGGATGTGAATGTTGACATCGCATTATCAACGGAGCTTCCGGAGCGTTATGTTGTCTTCTACGGAAGGATTGGAGAAGAAAAGGGAATTCGGATTTTGATGCAGATTTGGGATGAAATTCACGACATTCCGCTGGTGGTTATGGGAGGTGGCCCGTTAGAAGAGGAATTTCGGAATTGGGCTGAGGAGAAAGAAAATGTGTTTTATTTGGGATATACGCAACATGACAAGTGCCTCAATATAGTAAAAAGATCTGAGTTTGTTGTTTTCCCAAGTATTTGGTATGAAGGCTGTTCGATGGTGGAAATTGAAACTGAAAGTCTAGGAAAGGGAATCATAGCAACAGATTTGGGCTTCTCTCAGGAATCAATTGAGAATGGAGTCAATGGATTTAAAGTTCCTCTCGGCAGCGTTGAGGTTTTTTTACAAGCCATCCGTAGGCTGTGGGATGACCTGGAACAGATTGCCGCTATGGGAAAGAACGCAAGAATCGACTATGAAGCAAAGTATTTGCCGGAGGATAATTACCAACAAATTATCAGAATATATGACTATGTAGCCGATACCGAGAACAAAGAGGATTAGAAAGACAAATCATTCAAGCTTTGGAGGAAAATTGGAAAATGTTATTGTTGGAAAAAGTATTTGAAATTATTAACAATAGCGGATTGGAATATTGCATTCAGAATAAGTATGAAATGATGCCGGAAATGATTCCTTCGGACATCGATATGATGTACAAAGATGCAAGCGAGGAATTCCTAGATAACTTGGTGAAGAGAATTGCAGATGAGACAGGATTGATAGTTACTCAAAAAATCTGTCAGGGGTATTTTGAGTATACGTATATCATCTCTTATCCGTGTCCAAAGGAATATTTTCAGTTGCAGTTAGACTTTTACAGAGCCATTTCTAGAAGAGGATATCTGAATATCATGTCTGCTGAGGAAATGTTGGAGAGTAGAAGATTTTATAAATGCTTCTATATTCCAGATTCTTATGTTGAGTTCAAATATATGTGGATTCGGCGAACGATTAAACATGATATGAACATGGAACACATTGCGATTGCGAAAGAGCTATATTCAAAAAGTCCGAACGAATATATTGAACGGCTGAAAAAGGACTTGGGTGCGGAAGTTGCTGAACTTGTACTTAAAATCATGGATAAGAATGATGTTGAAATCTTTAACCGAAATTTCGAAGTATTTAACCGCTCAGCAAAGAGTGTATCTCGAAAAAATGCTACGCTGCCTGTTAGATTGAGATATGCGGCTTTTATGTTTGGAACAGTAATTCCTAAACGAGTATTCCACAAATGCGGTTTGTCTGTGGCATTTATTGCACCCGATGGTGCGGGCAAAAGTACAGTAATTGAGCGTATAAAAGAAACGGTCAGTGGAAGCTTCTATGGAGTTAGTCTCTACTATATGCGTCCGCATTTGTTTAAAAATCTGGGACATTATAATAAGTTGAATCCGACAGAGGAAGCTACATCAAATAACGACCCGCACGCTGTCATTTGTGATGGCCCATTCAAGTCGGCATTACGGTTCTTTTTTTACAATTTCGATTTCCTGTTAGGCACCATACTGAAAGTTAATCGTAAGAAAATTGCAAAGCAGTTAGTAATATTTGATCGATACTATTACGATTACTTTGCAGATATGAAGAGATATAAGTATTTGCTTCCAAGCTGGTTCCCAGCGGCATTTGAATGGATGATACCCAAGCCTGATATGGTCTTCGTGCTAGAGGGTTCTCCGAAAGTATTGTATGCGAGAAAAAAAGAGCTCTCTATGGAGGAAATTGAAAAGCAGTGTACTGCGTTTCGCCAGTTGGCACAGAAAGAAAAGAATTTCTATTTAATTGATGTCAACCGTGATGTCGATGTAATTGTTGATGAAATTACTACATTAATTTTGAAAGAAACAGAAAGAAAAACTAAAAAGATAATGAAATAGGTAGGTCTTCGCAAAAGATTGGATATTGTGGAAGTGTATTACGGAGTGGAGTATGGCAGATAGAATGGATATACAAAAGACTTTTCTGGTTGTAGCTTATGCATGTGAACCCAATGAGGGTTCTGAGCCTGGCGTTGGGTGGAATTGGAGCATTGAGCTGTCAAAACATAACAATGTTATTGTAATTACACGGGAAAACAATCGGAAAAATATTGAAAAGGAATATTCACAGAAGAAATATCCGAATCTTCGATTTTGCTACTGCGATGTCCCCAAGTATCTTTCTTTGTGGAAAAAAGGGCAAAAAGGGATACACCTTTATTACTGTTTGTGGCAACTAGTTTGTTATCATCTGGCAAAAAAAATTATTAAAGAGCAGGGGATCGACTATGTTTTCTCTGTAACATTCGGAAACATCTGGATGCCCTCCTTCCTGCATAAGCTTCCGTGTAAGTTTATCTGGGGTCCTCTTGGGGGAGGGGAAGGTGTTCCGAGAAAATTGTGGTCTCATCTGCCTGTAAAACAAAGAATAATAGAATGGGTGCGCCATATAAATATGGTATTGCCAGTAACAAACCCTTGGAAAAATGCGGCCATTAAAAAGGCGTATCTTATTATTGTTAGAACCAAAGATACTTTGGCCTGCATTCCTTCTAAATATCATAGCAAGTGTCAGTTAATGATTGAAACCGGAGTTTCACAAAAAGATATTGAGTACTTTAAAAAAATTGAATCGATTCAGAATCAAGAGCTCAAGAATGATTATCTGATTTGTGGCAAAATGGTTCCATTTAAGATGTTTGAATTAGCAATTGATGCCTTTGGAAATGCGAATCAGATTAATCAAACTTCCTGTCTGCATATTGTAGGCGATGGGCCTATGATGAATAGCTTACAAGATAGGGCCCAAAAATACGAAACACATAGGAATATTGTATTCCATGGAAAACTAAGTAGAGAGAAAACATTGGAAATAATGGCATCCTGTAAAGCACTGCTACTCACAAGTGCTAGAGAGGGTGGCTCTTGGGTCATGTTTGAGGCAATGCTGTTGAAGAAGCCAATCATCTGCTTTGACTCATCTGGCATGGCAGTTGTCGTTGACAATAAAATGGGATATCTAATTCCTGTCTGTGCATATCCGGAAGCGGTTGAACGCTTTAAACATGCCTTAGTCGATTGCTACCATCAAGATACTGCGAAAATGGGTGGATATGCATATCTGAGGGTTACTCAGCAGTTCACATGGGAAGCAAAAGTAGAAGCTATGCTGAATTCATTAAAAGAACGTAAGATATATTGATGGCTATGAGAAGGATTGTATAAAAATATTGTTAATGTTGTATTATCTATTTTTTAGAAAGCTTTCTTATCAACCGATTCCCGGCTATAGACCGGGAAACATACTCAGAAGTTGGTGCATCTGGAAGCTATTTAAAAGGTGTGGCGAAAATATTGTGGTTAAGAGTATGGTATATTTTGGTACAGGAGAAAATATAGAAATTGGTGACTATTCACAGATTGGAATTAACCACAAAGTTGAGGAAGACCTAGTGTTGGTTACTCACGTGCTTATGGTACCGGATGTTATCATATATTCGTCCAGTCATGAATATAAAGGTCCTGATACTCCTGTTATGTTTCAGGGGGGGAGATAAAGAGAAGACCGGTTGTCATAGGGAACGATGTTTGGATTGGAACCAGAGTCATTATTATACTTGGAGTGCATATTGGTGACCACGTAATCATTGGAGCAAATTCTGTTGTTACACATGATATTCCAGGCTATTCCATTGATGCTGGTAGTCCGGCAAGGGTCGTTCGGAAGCGAAAAGAAGAAGTAAGGAGTAAATGTATGAAGATATTGGCACTATATTTACCGCAGTTTCATGCCATTCCTGAAAATGATGAGTGGTGGGGCAAAGGCTTTACGGAGTGGGTGAATGTAAAAAAAGCAAAGCCGCTGTTTGAAGGGCATTATCAACCAAGAACTCCCTTGAATCAGAATTACTACAATCTGCTGGATAATTCAGTTAAGAAGTGGCAAATCGATCTGGCGAAGAAGTATGGAATCTATGGATTCTGTGTCTATCACTATTGGTTTTCTGGTAAGAAGTTGCTTGAAAAGCCTATGGAGCAATATCTGGAAGACAAGTCTCTGGATTTTCCGTTTTGCTTTTGCTGGGCTAATGAGCATTGGAGCAATGCTTGGGTCTCAGGGGAAAACAAGATCCTGATGGCTCAGAATTTTGAAGATAGAGAGGATTGGGACAATCATTTCTATTATATGCTGCCCTTTTTTATGGATGAACGGTACATCAAGGAAGATGGAAAGCCCCTGTATGTAATCTATTTACCCAATATCATTGGACCCTTGAATGAGATGCTGGACAGATGGCAGGAACTAGCAAAACAGAATGGCCTGCCGGGAATAAAGTTTATTTCACAGAGTCCCTTCTGGCATTTGGATAAAAGCGTGGACAAGAGCAGGTTTGATTATGCTATCGAGTTCCAGCCTTCCATGATTAACCATCTGGAAAAAGGAACAAAGAGTGCAATGTGGATTCGTATGAAAGTCAAACTGTCTCTGTTCCTTCAGAACAAATTCCACATTTATATCAAGCTTCCTAAAAAAGAAGTTCATAAAAGTAGCTACGATGAAAAGTGGAAGCAGGTTCTGGCAATTCACCCACAGGACGATACCTGTTTTCCTGGCGCATTTGTTGATTGGGACAATACTCCACGGAAAGCAGAACGTGGAGATGTATATATTGGGGCTTCTCCGGAAAAGTTTAAACACTATTTTGACCTGCAGGTAAAGCATGTAAAGAAAGAGTATAAAACTGACTGGCTCGTCATGTTTGCCTGGAACGAGTGGGCTGAAGGTGGTATCCTTGAGCCTACAGAACGATATGGTACTGCATATCTTGAAGCAATTCGGGATGTGCTGATGGACAATGGAGAGTTTCCTACATGGGATGAGGGCAAGTGATGAAAATAGGAATTTTGACCTTTCAGTTTGCCCATAATTATGGGGCCCTATTACAGACATATGCTTTGAAATGCTATCTGGATCAACTGGGACATAATGCTGTTGTTATCAACTATATCCCGGATAAGCTGCGCAAGGAATACTCAATGAATCCCTTTGACTATTCTAGAAATCTCAAGGTTGTATTGAGTTTAGCGATGAGGAACTATCGAAGGAGAAAGCAGAACAGAATATTCATTCAGTTCCAGAGAAATGAACTCGGATTGGGTAAGGAAATTTTTACCGGAGATCAGCTTATTTCTGCTCTGAATGCCTGCGATATTGTATCCGTAGGCAGCGATCAGGTCTGGAATACTGGCATCACTGGAGAGATCAAGAGCTACTTTCTTGAAAAAGACGTAAATGTAAAGAAACTCTCCTACGCAGCCAGCTTTGGTACGGATGAGATAAGTGAATTTCAGAAGAACGCATTAAATGAATGCCTTCCGCTGTTTTCAAAAGTATCTGTTAGGGAATTACAGGCACAGAGTTTATTGAAAATAAATGGTATTCAATCAGAACTGGTTTGTGATCCAGTGTTTTTGTTGGGCAAAGAGGACTGGGATGCTTTCGCAAGAAAGCCTGAATCAATGACAAATGCTCACAGATTCATTATGATTTACGGACTGTCTGGAAATAGTAATCTGGAAAAAGCCGCTACCTGCTATGCTGAAGCTGAGGGAATCCCAATGTATGTAATACATCCCACTGCCCAGAAGATGACAAATAAAGGAATCCACCTGATTGATGTAGGCCCAAGGGAGTTCGTGTGGCTGATACAGCACGCAGAAAAGGTGTACTCGAACTCTTTCCACGCCACTGCTTTTTCTACATTGTATGGAAAGACATTGGTATATGATTCTGTAAAGGGTCTTGGGAGCAGAGTAGCATCCCTGTTTCATTCTTTGGGGATGAATTTCTTTGATGGCGTAAATGAGTATAACCTTGGAAACATACTGGAAAGCAGTATTGTGGATTATGCTCAGACGGGCAAAAAGTTTCTATCGAAAACATTGATATAATGACGAGGAGTACAGCGTATGCAATTAGCGAATAAAAAGTATATCTTATCCATTTCTGGGGGGAATATACTTACTTCACTGGGTGGAACTGAGAAGGTTATTATAACTCATCAGAAAATGTTTAATGCTTCTGGGATATCTTACGTCTATGTTTACCCAGTGTCGAAGAAAGTTGCGGGATTTAGGCTGTACCACTATTGGGGTGTCGTGATAGACGGAGAACCGGTGGGCATCTTCAAAACAAAGGGTCTGTTATCTTTCCTGAGTTGTTCCGAGAACGGCGATTATTTGCTGATGAAGGTACATATTCATCATTTTCGAGAGATCATGCTGGATCAGCTTTCAGAAATTCTGGATTACATCCGAGAAGCAGATGTTTTTTGCTATCTGCACGATTACTATCTGGTGTGTGATTCGTATACACTCAAGGATTCTTCGGATAAGTATTGCGGTTTTGGTGTGCCATCCCAGGAGAAATGCGGGAACTGTGCCTTTTGGACGCTCCATGAGCATGCAGAGAAAAGAAGAAAATTTATACTGAAGTACCTCGATCGGATGGTATTCATCGCACCTTCGGAATGTCCTGCGGAGATTATCGGAGATTCCATTCCGGAGATCAGAAATCGGATTCGTGTTATTTACCACCAAAAGGCATTTGGCGAATACAAGGAAAATCGAGAGCCCTCTCCAGGAGAACCGTTAAAAGTCGCTTTTTGTGGACTTCCTATTCGAGCCAAGGGATGGCAAGATTTTCTATATGCAGCTGAGATTGCTACGCACAGGGGGGCACAGGTTCGATTCTATCATCTGGGAAAAAAAGACAAAGAATATGCGAACATTATCAATATCCCCGTTGGTTTCCAAAATGGGAGTAAAACGATGACTGAAATGTTACGCAAGTTGAATGTCGATTGTGTTATCCTGTGGTCTGGGTGGCCTGAAACCTACAGCTATGTGTATTATGAGTGCTTTGCAGCAAACACGTTTGTACTAACGAACAATCTGAGCGGAAATATAGCAAAACAGGTGATCAAAAATGGCAATGGAATTGTATTGTCGGGAAGGGAAGAACTGGCTGATCTGATATCTGATTCGGACAAGCTAAGAAATCTAGTTGAAGATTACAGGGGGCGTAGAGAATATGGTCCCCTAGAACTGATGGAAAATGATGAGATCATTGTATTGTCAATGAATGATGGAGTAACAATAGAACCCGTGATCTTCAAAGAACTAGGCATCAAAAGAAAACTTGTGGAGAAAGCCTACCTAGAGCATTTGAAAAACAAGTGTCGCGGTAGGTGAATTGAGGTAGGAAAATGAAATACAACTTAGACTATATTGATGATCTCTTTCGGGATGAATTTATTACGCTTTCAGGAAGAAGCTACGCATACAGAGAAAACATTTATGCCCAGAAATATAGCAATGCTATTGTGCTTCCATTTCAGCCCGATTTAAACTGCTCTACCAAGGGGACGGGAGGTGTCCTAGACGAAAACGGCCAATATGTCGATATTTCAGCAACTTTCCAGGAGAATCTCATGTCCTGCGGTTATGCATTGGAGCAAGGACCGAAATGCTATGATGAAACAGTGATTTATCTGGGCTATTTTATTATGCAGTGGGGACATTTTTTAGTTGATCTTGTCCCCCGTCTTTGGTTTTTTCAGCAGAATTATCATGGCGAAAAGTTGCTGATACTGACCAGTAACCGGAAATCAAGAATCAATGGAAATTTCTTAGAGTTGCTTAGTCTTTTTGGTATTACTGAGGACAAGATTCATTATGTATATGAACCAGAAAGATATAGTTGTATCATTGTTCCTGAAATGTCCATGGTTAGGCCGGTTTATTACTCAAAACAATCTGAGGAGTTGTACCGCTACATCGTAGAGAAAGCGACGGCAACGAGAAGTTATCAAAAATATGACAAGATATATTTCTCTCGTTCCAAGCTGAAAAAGGCGGTTATGACGGAAATTGGAGAACCCGAGATTGAGCACATATATCGAAAAAACGGATACAAAATTATTCATCCTGAACGGTGTAGTTTTAAGGAATTAGTTTTTTATATTTCGAACTGCAAGGAGGTTGTCTCTTTATCTGGTACAATCCCGCATAATATCGTTTTTGCAAAACCAGATACCAAGGTTGTAATTCTCAATAAAACATATCGGATTAACACGATTCAGTTGATGTTGAATGCACAGGCGGGTATAAGCCCGATTTATGTAGATACAAATATATGCTTGTTCCCGGCTAGTCCTGGTTCAGGACCGTTCTGGATGGAGGTTGAGGATAACTTTATCCGATATGCAAAACAAAATGGATTGAAACTGCCAATGATGATTACTTCTAAAAGCCGTATTGTTGAGTATTGCCGCAGACAAAAAAGGGCGAAGAGACTGAAGCAGTATGTGTTGATGTATGTGCGTCTCAGAGACCGTTATTTGGATATTGGTGGTTCCATAGTTGGCGCTGCAAGGCCAGATGAAAACTTTGAGGATAAGCCTATCTATTACTTCTACAGAGAAAAAGTGAAGGAAATCAATACAAATACCAATCTGATTAGCTTTTTGACTAACCTGTATCATTATGGAAAGGGGACGAGTAAATGATAGTTGAAAAGAAGACACTCAGGATCTATCTTGGGATGCTTTTGATTTGCTTGTTTGCTTTCACAACAGGTTTGCATCCTGTGTTGTTTGGGGGTCTGAACAATGCAATCCTTGTATTGCTCTTTGGCATTTTGCTGGTGTGGAACCAGAGAACAGGATTTCTTCATGATGGCATGGCGATATGGGCATGCATATTGGTCGCGATAATGCTATTTAATAACAAAGATAATCAACAATTTGGAACTATTATGGTATATAATACACTGGCCTATATGTTGGCATGGTTGTTTTATATATTCACGCTGAGAGATAACAGGTGGCATAAGCCTTTTCTTAAACTGTGTATTTTGTTTGGGTTGTTTCATGCGGTGGCTACCTGGTTTTTCAAAATAGTACCAAGTTTTTATAGTGCAAATATTGTGCCACTTCTTGGAACATGGGGTGATTCTGCTTTACGAGAGTTCCAGAATGGATGGGCTCCTGGTATTTCTCCGACATATAGCACAAACGCAGTATATATAGCCTTTGGATTCTGTACAGCAGTAGGTCTACTCATGAATGAATTTAGAACAAAGCGCTATATTCCAGTATTGATTTGCATCTCTGCATTGCTGTTAACCGGAAAACGGTCTCAGTTGATCGTATCTGTGTTTGCCTTTCTATTGATGTACTATCTCTATAATAGCGATAAGAAGACTACTAGGATTTTTAAGCTGTGCGGAATTGCTATTGTTTCACTTGTTATCTTCAATATTGCGTCACAGTTTGTACCTGAACTAGCGAACTTTATTAACAGATTCCGCCAAACTGCTGAAATGGGTGATGTAACACTCGGACGGGCAGCAAGGTTTGCTGAGTCGATGCAGATTTTCTTGAGCAATCCAATCTTAGGAATTGGATGGAACGGGTCGGCCTATTACTTTGAACAGTCGACAGGAATTTTTATTAACGTCCACAATATTTATATACAGATTTTATGCGAAACAGGCATTATCGGAACAGTTTTTTACTTCACATTTTTCATATATAACTATATTATTGCGTGGCGAATGCTAAAACGGGTAAAACAATCTGGCTTTACAACATATGAAAAAGCAGAAATATGCGCGGCATTTATGATAGAAACCTTCACCTTGCTTTATGGTGTTACCGGCAACCCGATTTACGATTTTCAAACACTCTTTCCATATGTAGCATCCTGTGGGATAATTACGTATTATAACAGAAATATGAACAAGATTAATTTCATTGAAGGGTTGCATAGTATTCACTAATTTATAGGAGTATTGAATAATGAAAGCAGATTACAAAAAACTAGGTAAGAACACGCTTTTATTTGCATTAGGGAGTTTTACGCAAAAGGCAATGGCATTTTTGCTTGTGCCATTTTATACATATGTGCTGTCTACATCGGACTATGGAACGGCAGATTTGATTATTATCATAAGCAGCATGATCTGGCCCTTGTTTACTTTATTGATTGACGATGCAGTGCTTCGCTTTTCCCTGGACAAAAATGAAAAGAAAGAACAGATCATCAGTATTGGGTGCTATATTAATCTGTTCGGTTTCTTAATTATGCTGTGTCTGTCTCCCCTTGTATTACTAGTAAATGCATTAAAAGAATACTATCTGTTCTTTGTGTTGTACTACTTTACGTATTCTGTAAACAGTTTTTTCTCATATGCACTAAGGGGATTGGAGAAAACAAAACTGTTCTCGTTGACAGGTATTATCTCCAGTTTCATTGCCATTTCCTGTAACCTGTTGTTCTTACTGGTGTTCAAGTGGGGGGTTCGTGGGTATCTGCTATCCTTTATTCTCTCCTATCTGGTTACTGGAGTCATACAGTTTGCTTTGGGAAAATTTGGGAAATATATTATTCCTCTCTCTGCTATCGATAAAGGCAAGCGGCGGGAAATGATTCGTTATGCGCTTCCGCTGATTCCGAATTCTATCAGCTGGTGGATCAGCAATTCATCTGATAAGCTGATTGTATCTTATGTGTGTGGTATTGCGGCAAACGGTATTTACTCCGTAAGTTACAAAATACCATCACTAATTACGACATGTTCGAGTATTTTCTCCAACGCATGGCAGATATCTGCGGTAGATGAATTTGGCAGCGAGGAGAATAGAAGGTATTTCAGTGATGTCTACTATAAATATTCCACGGTCTGTATGTTTCTGGTTACTGTGGTTATAGCGTTTAATAAGATGGTTTGCAGAGTTGCGTTTTCCAATGATTTTTATCAAGCGTGGAAATATGTGCCAATATTGCTTTACGCAGTAACATTTCAGATTATGTCTGGATTTTTAGGAACGATTTACACTACATCCAAAAAGACAAAAATGGTCTTTGTATCTACAGTGATTGCAGCGTCGTCAAATATTATTCTCAACATCATATTTATTCCGTTATATGGAGGCGTTGGTGCAGCTTGGGCTACCTGTATCAGCTACATGATTGTGTGGATGATCCGAGTGGTTGATTCTCAGAAGATTATGAAGCTTTCAGTAAACTGGGGAAAAGAAATCGTTTGTAATGCGATTCTTTTAATTCAGGTTTGCATCGCCTGCACAGATGATAGTAAAGAATTCTGGGTTTCACTCATTCTAATGCTGGCGATTTTATTCATCAAGAGAGATTTCATAAGGGACTTTACAATTCTCTTGAAACACATGATGCGCAAGATAGGGAAGAAGTGATATATGAAAACAATATTCAAACGTTGTGATACGGGAATAAAATACTTGGAGATTCAAAATTCGGGAGGGAAAGTGTGGCTCGTTCCTTTTTCCAGCGTGAGAAAAGGGCTAGAGCTGTATCAGCCATCCTCAAAGAAAGGGTATATTTTGAAAAAGTACCTTTCAGTGTTCAAATTCTTTCCTTTCGTAATCGATAAATTGAGAATTCATATTGCACACATTCAGATAGACGTGAATTTTGCTCAGAGTATCAACGAGTTATTTGACAAAAAAGATATTCATTTCTCGATATTTCTTGGCACACCCGGAAGAGACAATAAACCGACGATTCAAATGTATACATCCAGAGAAATACTAGGCTATTGCAAATATTCTGTCAATCCCAGAATATGTGATGCTTTTCGGAGAGAAGCGGAGTGCTTAGAATATCTTCGACGAAAAGGTGTAAGGGCAGTTCCAGAGGTATTATTGCTTAAAGAAGTCGATGATGGACAGATAGTTTTTATACAGAGTACGGAAAAGCGTTTTGGTTCCTCTACGCAGCATGAGATTACGCAACAACAAATCAAATTTCTGCTGGATGTATCCGAAAAGACGCAGCAAAAATGTGAGTTTTCAGAAACAGATTACTACAAATCTCTGCGTGATTTCAAGAAGAATCACCATAAGTTCCCTTTCGCTTATGACAAAGAGTCTGTCGAGAATTTGATAAAGATGATTGAGTGTGAGATGCAAAAAGTGAAGGCGTATGCCTTCTACCATGGAGATTTTACCCCTTGGAACACATATTTAACAGAAAAGGATAACTTAGAAGCTTTTGATCTTGAGTATTCGAAGTACACATATCCAAAGCTATTGGATATATTTCATTTTTTCACACAGGTCAAGTTGTATGAGAATAGTGAAAATGCAGATGAGATTTGGAAAGATTTCATAGAGATGTTTGTCCAGGGAAAGCTAAATACGCTATTTGAAAACGCCTATTTTAACTACATGCTGTACTTGGTGGATATTTTAAATCTTTATCTAGAGAGGGATTATGGAGCATTCTCGAAGGAAACCACTGAGTTACTCAAGATACGTTATGAGTTGATGCTTCGCTGTTATTCAGTATATTTGGAGGGATAATACATGAGCCGATTACGTGAAACAAGAGCATTTGCTGTAAAGCTAAAGAATAAACAGCAATTACAGAGCAGTTCATCAGGAGGTGCTTTTACAGCGATTTCGGATGTGTTTTTAACCAACGGTGATGTTGTTATTTCTCCAATCTATAATTATGAAACATGTCAGACCGAATTTGAAATATATCAATCACCCAAGAAACGTGATGAGGCTAGAGGATCAAAATATATGCAGTCATATCCTCTAAATATCTTCCGAGAAGCGGAAAAATGGTTGAGGAAGAATGACGGAAATTTACTTTTTGTTGGCGTTGGATGTCAGGCGGATGGCTTTCGAAAATTTTTAGAAGCACGTGGATTGCGAGATAGGGCTACGATTGTTGGAATAATTTGCCATGGATCCTCCTCTCCAATGATATGGAAGGACTATGCCAAGGAAATGGGGAGCATTGCCAATCTGAATTTCCGAGACAAAAGAAATGATTGGCACAGACCAGTTGCTCATGCAGAAATTAATGGTAGAGAAAAGAGTGTTCAGGACTATCTTACCATTTTTTACAACAAATGCGCACTTCGGCCATCCTGTTATCAATGTCCATACGCAACAACAGAAAGGAAAGTAGACTTAACAATTGGCGATTTCTGGGGCATCGAAAAAGCACTGCCAGATTTTGATACGTACGGAGGCGTTTCACTGGTTCTCGTTCACACTGAGAAGGGACTTGAAGTATTTGAGAAAGTTAAGAATGACGTCGAATGGAGAGAAAGCTCTGTAAGCGATTGCCTACAGCTAAATCTGATTAAGCCTACAGATAGGTCGCCCCGGAGAGACGAGTTCTGGAACGATTACAAGACTAAGGGCATTCAGTATGTTCTGAAAAAGTATGCTCCCAAGCCGTCACTAATAAGACGTATTGTCAGAAGAATAAAAGGATCTTTAAAAGGGCTGTTGAAGAGATGAAAATAAGAGTATAGGTGCGCTAAAAACTATTTGTTCCATTTTTAATAGCGTGTATTCATATGCCTCCGAAGATTATCGGGGGGATATTGGATAGCATTGTGTAGAACTAGTGTTTCGATTTTTTTGATGATGTCCGGATATTTCTATAATCAAGAGAGTGCAATAAAGCAAATACGGAAGGTTGCAATCCTATTTATTGAAGCAAACCTGATATATTGTGTGTGGAGTTATTTCTACGGTGTATTGTCAGATACTATTTCAATCATTAGTTTCGATAAGTTGCTTAAATATATTTTTTGAACGAATCACCGTTCTCGGGTCATCTATGGTATCTTGGAGCAGTTCCCTGTACTTAAATATTTATTTACTTACTCGAAAAATGAAAACTACACGAATAATCTACATGACAATACCTTTCTGTTGCTTTAGACATAGTATTTGGAAAGTATTCTATGCTGTTATTCAGGAGGAAATTTGACTATTTCCTTGTTCGGAATTGGCTGTTTGTTGGTATGTTTTTCTTTTCAATCGGCATGTTGATGAACGAAAAGAAGCTACGAATTGGTTGGTGGGGAATACCAGTATTTACACTGACAACCATGCTTGAACGATTTCTGCTTGTAAGAAATGTGATTAATGCTGCAAGAGATCAGTATATCAGTACAATATTCCTGCCAATATCAGTGTTGAGCTTTGCGCTTGAATATAAAGGAAGTATAAACAACTGGTTAGCCCAAATTGGAAATCGGCTATCTGCATGGATCTATATCATACACCCATTTTTTGTAACATGCCTTACTTTTATCACAAGTAAAATCGGCATTCAGAAAGGTGGGGTAAGTTGGAGCTGTTTTTGTATTTGTGATATTTGTTGTATTTGTATATATTGCCGCAAAGATGATAAAAAAGTGCAATTGCGATATTTGAAAAGATGATAGAAGAAACAAAATAGTAAAAGAGTGTGACGGTGGAGTGATAAACATGGAAAAGAGGATTCCGATTTTATATAATAAAAAAGAAGAATGCTGTGGTTGTACAGCTTGCTACGCAATCTGTCCGAAAGAAGCAATCTTTATGGTAGAAGATGAAGAAGGCTTTGAGTATCCGCAAATCAATGAGAGTGAATGCGTTCGATGCTACCAGTGTGTTAAGGTTTGTCCGTTAAGTCGAAGGAAGTGAAATAGTTGGTTCGGCATCACCTATAAGGAAGATAAAGAATAGGATGTTTAGAGCTTTAAGAAGCTGATACAGAATGGTGTGTACAGTGAAGAACTGTACAGTGATTTGTGAGAATGTGCTGGATTTATGAGCCAGTAGAATATGTTTTGAAGGGACATTGAAAGAAAAAGTATGAATAGAAGAAAGTTACTGATTATCGTATGTACAGTTTTGCTTATGGCTTTGATTGACCTGTGTGCGTGGGCAGTATTTCGTATTTTACTTTCGATAGGGGCAGAAACAGATTTTAGTGTTGAGTCACTTCGCTGGACAATGATTGGAGCGATAGGAAGTTGGATGGGATCTATATTTGGTGCTATTGCACTTGTCGTTTCATTATTTGCCCTATGGCTTCCGCAGAGAGTGAAAATTAAGGTTTCAGTTAGCACAGGATTTATGCTGAACCAGATCCCAGGAATTGATAAGACCGATGCATATATAATTACGGTGAAGAATGTGGGAATGAAGTCAATTACAGTAAGCAATGTCTATCTTCATTTTGGAGATAGAAAGCAGGGGGACATTTTTGTTGGAATGCTGAATCAGAATTCTGTTTTGCAAGCTTTCACACCGACCTTCCCCAAACGATTAGATCAAGGGGAAGCTTTTGAATATTATTTGTTGAGAGATAAGCTGAATTCCGAACTGACTCATTATGAAGAGAAAATGCCTATTGACGCTCCATTTAGTATTCGTGTGGATGTAGTAACCAAGGGAAGTCAATATTGTAAGACAAAATGGACGTTGAGAACGTTTATCGGTTAATGAGTTATGCAGTTGAATTTAGGAAGCCCGCACTTATGTTTGAAATGCTCTGCGACCGTATCGGCTAAAGCTGCTGCGCCTTTCCCCGGTGAAGTTTATCCATTTCTGAACCACAGGAGAAATCCTGAAGATATAACCGGCGGAGCAGGATTTATCGGCTCCAATTTTATTTATCATATTTTGCATAAATATCCTGACTATAAGGTCGTTTGCATTGATAAGCTCACTTATGCCGGAAATTTGTCTACACTTGAAAATGCGTTGAAGAATCCGAACTTTCGTTTTGCGAAGGCAGATATTTGTGACAAAATTGCTGTAGAAAAAATTTTTGACGAAGAGCGTCCTGATATTGTCGTAAACTTTGCAGCAGAATCACATGTGGACAGAAGTATTGAAAATCCATCTGTCTTTTTAAAAACCAATGTTTTGGGCGTGCAGGTTTTGATGGACGCTTGTTTAAAATACGGCGTTTCAAGGTTTCATCAGGTTTCAACTGATGAGGTGTACGGAGATTTGCCGCTTGATAAACCCGATATGCGTTTTACGGAAAATTCGTCTTTAAATCCGTCAAGCCCGTACAGCGCATCTAAAGCGGCAGCAGATTTGTTGGTACTTTCATATTACAAAACCTATGGTTTAAGTGTTAGCATAAGCCGTAGTAGCAATAATTTCGGACCGTATCAATTTCCTGAAAAGCTGATTCCGCTTATGATAAAAAATGCGCTTGAAAATAAGCCGCTGCCTGTTTACGGTGACGGAAAAAACATTCGTGACTGGATCTATGTGACGGATCATTGCAAAGCGATAGATCTAATAATTCATAGCGGTCGAGTGGGCGAGATTTATAATGTCGGCGCAAATAACGAAATGAGCAATATAAATCTAGTAAAGCTTATTTGCAAGGAACTTGACAAACCGGAGTGCCTGATAAGCTATGTTGAGGACAGAAAGGGACATGACCGTAGGTATGCCGTTGACTCATCAAAGCTAAAAAGCGAGCTTGGCTGGAAAGCAGAAACAGATTTTTTATTTGGCTTTAAAAATACAGTCGATTGGTACGTTAACAACCGTGAATGGTTGACAAATATTAGTGAAAAATAAAAATTCCCCTGAGAACATTTTAAAGCTCTCAGGGGCTTGTCATATCCAAATATACTGTTAATTTATATCGCACTTTTAAGGCTTTTTACAAATTTACCGACCTTGCCTGCTGAATTCTCACCGTACTCTTCGATAATTTTTTCTATTGCGTCTCCAACAATTACTCCGTCACAGTATTTGGACATAATTGCCGCCTGTTCGGGAGTTGAAACGTCCAATCCAACACAAGCAGGACAGGATACGTTTTTATTTATCTGCAAGAAGAACTCTTCAAGGTCCGTTTCAAATTCTGTTTTTGTTTCCATGACCTTGAGAGGTGGAATGCAGTATAAAAATCCGTCGCTGTGTGAAGCTATTGTAGCAATCCTGCCGTGGGAGGTTGGCGTAACAAAATTTATGCTGTAAATTCCGCGTTTTTCAGCATAGTCTATTATTTCATCACGCTCTTCAAAAGGCATATCAGGAACGATTACTCCGTCAATTCGGGCATCTTTACAGTTCTTAAAAAACCGCTCTTTACCGTAAACAAAAAGTGTGTTCAAATACATCATCAGTAGCAGAGGTTTGTCGGTTTTTTGGCGCAAGCTTTTTACTAAATCGAAGATCATATCAAGTGTTGTGCCTTTTGAAAGTGAGCGAAGAGATGCTTTTTGTATGCTTGGACTTTCGGCAATCGGATCGGAGAAGGGAACCCCGAGTTCAACTATATCGGCGCCGTTTTCAAACATTGAAAGCACAATTTCTTCTGTTGCTTTAATGCTCGGATCGCCGGCTGTCACGAAAGTAATTAGCGCTTTTTTACCATTTGATTTTAGTGCTTCAAAGCACAGGTCTATTCTATTGTTCATAAATCTCAACCCCCTTGTATTTTGCGACAGAGTATACATCCTTGTCACCTCGACCGGAAAGATTTATAACCAAAATCTGTTCCTTGTTCATTGTCGGTGCAATCTTTAACGCTGCCGCAACAGCGTGAGCTGATTCTATCGCAGGAATAATACCCTCGATTCTGGATAAATATTCAAAAGCATTTACTGCTTCTTCATCGGTTATATTAACATATTCTGCCCGTTTTGTTTTGTGAAGATAAGCGTGTTCCGGACCTACTCCCGGATAGTCAAGTCCTGCTGAAATTGAGTATACAGGATCAATTTGTCCGTATTCGTTTTGCAAAAACAACGACTTCATTCCATGAAAAATTCCAACGCTGCCTTTTGTTATTGTTGCGGCGTGCTGTTTGGTATTAACACCTTTTCCCGCAGCTTCCGCTCCGACAAGTCTTACACTTTGATCGCCTATAAAATCGTAAAATGCACCGATTGCATTAGATCCGCCGCCAACGCATGCAACAATACAATCAGGGAGTTTTCCTTCCGCCTCAAGCATTTGACTGCGTATTTCTTTAGAAATTATCTTTTGAAAATCTCTTACCATTTGAGGGTAGGGGTGAGGTCCCATAACGGAGCCAATGCAGTAGAATGTTGAGTCAATATTTGAACACCAATCTCTCATAGCCTCGTTTATTGCGTCCTTGAGAGTTGCTGTTCCGCTGTCAACGCCCGTCACCTTAGCACCTAAAAGATTCATTCGGTATACGTTTAGCGATTGACGTTTCATATCTTCGCTTCCCATGTATATCTCACATTCAAGTCCCATCAGAGCACAAACCGTCGCTGTTGCAACACCGTGCTGACCTGCGCCTGTTTCAGCAATAACTCTCTTTTTACCCATTTTCTTAGCAAGAAGAATTTGTCCTAAGACATTGTTGATTTTGTGCGAGCCGGTGTGGTTTAAGTCCTCACGCTTAATATAAACTTTCGCACCGCCGAGGTCTATTGTCATTTTTTCAGCGTAATAAAGCAAAGATGGGCGGTTTGCATATGTTTTATAAAGCTTTGTAAGTTCACTTGTAAATCCCGGGTCATTTTTGTATTTTTCATAAGCGTTGTTTAATTCGTTGACTGCGTTCATTACTGTTTCAGGAACATATTGACCGCCGAATTCACCGTATCTTCCGATTTTACCCATGTTTTTCATCCTTTCTGACTGTTAATATTATTTTTGTGTTTTAAGCGCATTTGCGGAGAAATGCTTAAGGCAGGAAATAGCTTTTTCTTTTTTCACCATCGACAAATCTGCAACGTATTCCATACTGTCGGATTCACCGTTCTTATAACAAGACGGTCGAATGGATAACCGTTAAAGCGTTTGATGTCTAACATAACTTACAACCTCCGTTAAATTTTGCAATAAAAAAAGCCTATCATCCATAAAGTCGTAAAGACTTTATGGGACGATAGACAAAATCCTCGTGGTGCCACCCATTTTCCCGATGTATAAACATCGGCTCATGAAAAGTACGCAACAGTAAACTGTATCAATACTCCTTTCCTTTAACGCAGAAAACACACGGCTAAAGATAATCTCAAAAAATTGATTTCACCAAGCTCCTCACAAATCCATTCACATAATTTCCGTATGTATCGGACTTCCACCGCCGCCGACTCTCTGTAACATCGTGAAAAAAGCTACTTACTTTTGTTCATAGGATTTAATTTTATTGACTTGAGTTTATTATATGATGATTTTCAGCATTTGTCAATATATTTTTCAAAATATTTTATATTACTGATTCATAAGATTTGCGACAAGCTCTGAGTTATCACCCGTGCTTGTGAACATACAGCAAGCAAACAGCACGTCTGTTGCACCTACGTTTTGACAAAACTCAATAGCGTTTATGTCAAAATATCTTATATCGCAAACATAAATATGTTCAAACGACTGAGTTAAGAAAGGAACAAGTGCGTTTCCGAAGCTGTCTTTAAATATTACAAGAGTTCTTGAGTTTTGATTATCTGTATCAATTTTTGCGATCTCTCTGTCATCGCCCAAGAAAGTGCTGTATGCGTTTTTCATTTCAAAGTCGTCAAAAAACAATATGCTTTCAACAGGATTTGAAAAATGTGTATCATAGTAAGTGGTTTTTAATCTTTCTAAATTAGCCGGTTTATAATACGTGAATAGATCCGGGTTCTGCGCCAGCTCGTTTGAACTTGCAAAGCCTTCAAGAGTACCGCAGAAGCCTTCATAATCAACTTTTGTGTATGTGGATAGGTCAGGGAACTGGTTTACAGAAGCCCTTTCGGCAAAAACCCCGGCAGCATAATAAGCGCCGAGCGGCTGCCAATGGTGGTCAGTTCTAAAGTAAATGTATTCGTCCGAATGTTCTGCAAGCGTATTATAAATATCAACGTCGATTACATTTTTCAGCTGACTTTGAATGTTTCGTATGTTGTCATATTGGCTTGCAAACTCGCTTTCGTATTTTGTCGGAAGATAATACGAAAAAGCTGTCGGAATACACATATTGTATACATTTACTTTATCACCGAGCTTTTCTTTGTAAGTATTAAGAGTTTCAGCATATTTCGAGCCTTTTTCAAAGCTTCCTCCGTAAAGTTCAATAGCTCTTACGTCATTGCCCGTTCCGGTGATCATAACACCGTCATTTTGATATTCGCCCTTTGTGTCAACCTGCGGCTTCTTATTGTTCGGATCTGAGCTGTCGTCAGTTCCGGAATTATTGCCGTCCGATGATGAATCGCCGTTAGAATCGGATTGACTCGAAGAATCTTTTGGCGTGACAGCTGAATTTTCGCCGTCATCGCATCCGACCATCATAGAAGTTGAAATAACAAGCGCTAACAATAATGCAATTGTTTTTTTCATAATATTTTGTCTCCTTTTCTTTATCTTTTTCTCTTTTTTTTAGTATAGCAAATACAAAAAGCTATGTCAACAAAATCAGTAAGTAAATTTTGTTGCAGCAGGTCGAGTGCCGTCACGCACTAAAGTCTTTGTAGCAGTTGTTTTGATTTTTGTCGGTTCAAGAGCATTTACTTTTATAGTTATTACTGAGCCGTATACAGCCTTTGTGCCTTCTTTATGAGAAATTGCGATAACAGAATCGTCACATGAGCCTTTCTTGCCCTCATAAACTACCTTGACTTCAAACCCTACAGACTGCAAAACAGTTTTTGCAACTTGATATGTAAAGTCAGAAACATAAGGAACTTCAGTATATCTCGTTCCTTTAGAAACGTAAACATCAACTATTGCTCCGGGAGATACCGAATCTCCTGCCTTTACACTCTGGTCAAAGATCAATCCCTTTTTAAATTCTGTCGAGTAATTTTCGATTGGGTTGAGCTTATACTCCAAAGCGTTTTTATTTGCATCTTCTAAAGTCTTGCCTGTAAGATCGGGCATGATTATATTTGCATACTCACTTTTGACAACCGAAAATTCGGGCGTCTTATAAAAGATTTCATCACATCCGCAAAGCGACATAAATATTAGCAGAGCGGATAATGAGGCAATTATTTTTCTGATCATTTTTTATCCTCTTTGATTAGAATTCTTATGGCTTCAATTGCACATTTAATAGCTCTTTGAGAATCATGAGTTATGTTGTCGGGAAGACCTTTGTTTGATCTTTCAACATTCCAAAGCGCTGTCAAAACACACGAGCATCTGACTCTTTTTACAAGTCCGATTGCAAAAATTGCCGCACATTCCATTTCACTTGCAAGACAGCCTGCTTTTAAATATGCATTCCAGCGATATTTTATATCCGATGCTACAGCGGATTCATCGGGCTCAACCTCACCGTAAAAGCTGTCCTTTGAATGAACAACACCCAAATGATAACCGTTTCCGAAATCATCTGATGAAAGCTTTTCCGCAGCTTGCTTTAACGCTGAAACAACCTCAAAGTCCGCAACAGCAGGATAATCCGCAGTGAGATATTCATGGCTCGTGCCTTCACCTCTTACGGCAGCGGTTGCAATAACCAAATCTCCGCCGATAACTTTAGTATCCATGCCTCCGCTTGTGCCTACACGGATAAAAGTATCCGCTCCGCATTTTATAAGCTCCTCGACAGCGATAGCGGAAGATGGTCCGCCTATTCCCGTTGAACATACAGTTACTTTTTCTCCGTCCAAGGTTCCCGTGTAAACATTATATTCACGGTTATAAGAAATCTGTTGTGCATTTTCAAGATATGCTGCAATTTTTTCAACTCTTCCGGGATCTCCGGGTAGAATTACATATCTTCCTATTTCGTCCTTTGTAGTGTTAATATGAAACTGTCTTTCTTGATCCATAATTGATGCCATAAATTACCTCCTAAGGGTGCTAAAGCTTCATAATCAGTTTTTCGATATTTTCTTCCTTCGTAGCCCAGCTCGCACAGAATCTGTAAGCGGACTCTTTTTCGCTGATCTTTTGAGATAGCTCAAATCCGAATTCGCATTTTAGCTCAAAAGCTTTATCATTGCTCAAAATGACAAACTGCTGATTTGTATAGGAATCGGCAAAAAGGGAATAGCCCTTTTTAATAAAAGCGTCTTTAAGCTTTAATGCAAGCGAAACTGCGTGCTTTGAAATTTCAAAATACAAATTATCGGTAAAAAGCTCGGCAAATTGAATTCCCAAAAGTCTTCCCTTTGCGAGCATACCTCCGCATTGCTTTATCATGTATCTGAAATCGGGCTTTAGATCGTCATTAGTTATGACAAGAGCTTCTCCGAAGAGCGCTCCGACCTTTGTTCCGCCTATGTAAAAAACATCGCATAAATTTTCAAGCTCAGTGGGTTTTATGTCGCACTTTTCACACGCAAGCCCATACCCAAGCCTTGCACCGTCGATGAACAAATATATTCCGCATTTCTTACAGGTTTCATATATATCACAAAGCTCTTGCTTTGAATAAATTGTTCCTGTTTCAGTCGGGAATGATATATATGCCATTTTAGGCATAACGGTGTGTTCTTTCGATTCATCTGAAATGTGAGAGATATAAAGCTCTTCTATTTGTTTAGCTGAGAGCTTTCCGTATTTGTTTGGAACGGCTATTACTTTGTGACCTCTTGCTTCGATCGCACCCGTTTCATGAACATTGATGTGACCTGTGTCCGGCGAGATAACGCCTTGATATGGCTTTAGTACAGACGTTATGACAGTTGTGTTCGTCTGTGTTCCGCCTACAAGGAAATGAATATCACTGTGAGTAAGAGAAAATGCAGCTTTAATTTTTTCTTTTGCTGTTTCACAGTATTCGTCTTGACCGTAGCCAATTGTCTGCTCCATATTTGTTTTCGTAAGGGCGTTTAAGATTTTCTCGTGACAGCCCTCTGTATAATCGCTTGTGAATAAAATCATTATTTTGCACTCTTTTCCATTTTCATTGATATATCAAAGCATTTTACCGAATGAGTCAAAGCTCCTATTGAGATAATGTCAACGCCTGTTTCGGCAATGCTTTTTATAGTTTCTTCTGTTACATTTCCGCTTGCTTCAAGCAAGGATTTGCCATCACAAAGCTTTACAGCCTCTGCCATTTGATCGCAGGACATATTGTCAAGCATAATAAGCTCTGCACCTACCGAAAGAGCTTCGTTTACTTCGTCAAGATTTGTTGTTTCAACCTCGATTTTTACGGTGTGTCCCAAATGTTCACGCAGTGCGTTAACAGCATTTGTGATGCTGCCGTATGCGTCAAGATGAGTATCTTTGAGCATTGCACAGTCGGAAAGGTTGTATCTGTGGTTTTTTCCGCCTCCGACAGTAACAGCGTATTTTTGCAGTGAGCGAAGTCCGGGAAGAGTTTTTCTTGTATCGGCAACACTTGCCTTTGTGTCTTTTATCAATTCAACGCATTTGTTCGTTTGAGTAGCAATACCTGAAAGGTGCTGAACTAGATTAAGAGCAGTTCTTTCACCCTTTAACAGCGTTTTAACACTTCCGTGAATAACAGCGATTATGTCGCCTTTTTTAACCTTTTGACCGTCGCTTATCAAAATCTCGTACTGAATCGTGCTGTCCAAAAGTTCAAAAACTCTCATGGCTATTTCTATTCCGCACAAAACTCCGTCGTCCTTTGATACATATCTTGCGGTTGACGTGAGGTTATCATCAATGAGATAATCGGTAGTAACATCGATATAGTTTATGTCCTCTTTTATAGCTCGTTTAATTATGTCATCAATTTCAAACTGCATAGGTTTCATATGTTTTATTTCCTTTCTTTCTGTTTGTCGTTTGAAAAATTAATTTCTATTACGTCGCTTGATTCTGTCTTTGCTTCGGTGCTGAGCTTTTCGTTTACACGTTCTCTGACAATTTTATATATTGTGGCGGCTAGAGGAACGGAAAATATCATTCCGAAGATTCCGAAAAGTCCTCCACCGACAGTTACTGCTGCTAAAACCCATATAGACGGAAGCCCTACAGAATTTCCGACAACTCTTGTGTAGATCAAGTTTTCTTCAAGGATCTGAACAACAAGATAGAAGGCTATGAAAATAATTGCTTTTATAGGGCTTTCGGTAAAAATCAGAAATGCTCCTATAATAGCTCCCAAGTATGCACCTACTATAGGAATCCAAGCTGTTATTCCAACGACAACTCCGGTTAAAAGTGCATAAGGAAAACCAAACAGCCACATACCGACGCCTATAATACAGCCGAGCAATACAGCGTCTGTACATTGTCCGACAACAAAGCTTGAAAAAGTTTTATTAGCAATTGAAAGGTAATGACCCAACTTTTCGCCTTTATATGGATTATACGCTCTTAAAACTTTTTTAAATTGTTTTATGAGCGTTTCCTTGTTGGCTAAAAGATAAATAGCAAATATAACTGCCACAACAGTTGTAACAATCACAGAAATCGTACCGGAAGCAATTGAGAATACACCGTCTAAAATTCCGGTAGCACCGCTTGTGATGAAGGAAGTCATTCTTGAGGCAATATCGCTCCAGTTTGATTTAGGTATGTCGCCGAGTCCGGATAAAAATGTATTTTCAAAATTCTTTTCAGTCCATTTCGCAAGATCTTCTACAAACAAAGGAATCTTTTCCCCAAGAAGTGAGATTGCTTTTACTATTTCAGGAACAATCAGAGATATAACGGCAAGAACTATCAGCAGCAAAAGTAAAATAGACGCAATAAGGCAAACAGGACGCCTTGTTTTTTGAACAATTCTCTTTTTTGACGAAGAAAAGTAAATTTTCTCAATCCTTGTTAACAAAATGTTAAGTGCAAATGCCAATATAAGTCCTAAAATAAGCGGAAACATTGCGTCATATATCATAACAACCAATCCGCCAAGCTGAGTGGAATACTTTATAAAAAGAATTATAACTACAAGCAGCACTCCGAAAAAAATAAGTCGTTTGTTTCTTTTTGAGATTTTCATAGATTTTTCCTTAATAATTGTTTAACTCATGCTCAACCCAGTTTTGAGTTTTAAGCTCAAGACTCTCCGTGGCAGTTTTGTTAGCTTCTGAGAGAATAATATATGCTACTGTTGCCAGCGACTTTGCCTCTGTGTAATCTTTGTCAACAGTAAAGTTCCCGTTTTCGAGCATTTCTTTGATTTTAATAATTTCGTCAAAGCCGGAAAAGAGCTTTTCAATATTCGGCATTACGAAGTAAGCAGACTGCATAATGCTTCTTATGCGGGTGCGGATTCCTGTAGGTATATGCACAGCGTCTTTGTTTTGTTTGAATTCGTATTCGCTGAAGCCTCTTTTCATTCCCTTTGCACGCTCATTGATAACCGTAGCGGCGTGCCTTGAGAAAACCAAAGCTTCCAAAAGAGAATTTGAAGCAAGACGGTTGTTTCCGTGAACTCCCGTGTGAGAACATTCTCCGCAGGCAAACAAATTATCTACAGTTGTTTCAGCTTTTTCGTCAACAGCAATTCCGCCCATAAGATAGTGCTGGCACGGGTAGATTGGAATTAAATCCTTAGTCATATCATATCCGGCTTCCAAAAGCTTTTTGTAAATCATGGGGAATCGATCTTTAATAAATGTCGGATCCTTGTGAGTTATATCAAGATAGAATTCGTTGCTGTTTGTACGCTGCTCTTCGAAAATTATTGAGTGGGATACAACATCTCTTGGGGCAAGCTCCAGTCTGTCGTCGTAGTTGTGCATAAACCTTTCACCGAAACAGTTCCTTAAATATGCACCTTCTCCTCGAACCGCTTCAGATATCAAAAAGCATTCTCTGGAATTTTTATCGTTAAAAGCAGTAGGATGAAATTGAATATAGCTTAGTCTGGAAATTTTCGCACCCATATTATAAGCAAAGGCTATTCCGTCACCTGTGGCAATGGATGAGTTTGTAGTATATTCATAAACTCGACCGATACCGCCGGAAGCAAAAATGCTGAAATGCGAGTTATATGTGGTGTGAACGCCGTTTCTAAGCACATCAAATGAAAATCCGGTAGGCGTCTTTTTTACGTTGCACACAAGTGCGTTGTCGATAACATCTATGTTTTTAAGTGTTAAAACAAAATTTCTCAGTTTCGTGGTGATCTCATCACCGGTCGAATCTTTGTGATGAAAGATTCGGTGCTTTCCGTGACCGCCCTCAAGGGTTCGGTGATAATCGCCGTTTGAAGTTTTATCAAAGTCTACTCCGAGGTTTATTATCTTCTCAATGTCAATGTGTGCTTCATTGACAAGAATAGTAGTTGTTTTAGGGTTGTTCTCAAAACCTCCTGCGACAAAAGTATCATGCTTGTGAAATTCAGGCGAATCATTGGGAGAGTTATAAACTCCTGCAATTCCGCCCTGCGCAAGGGAAGAGTTACACAGAGAAAGCTCTGCTTTTGAAATCAGCAAAACACGCAGGCGCTCAGAGAGGTTTATTGCTGAATAAAGACCTGCGACGCCGCTTCCGATAACTATTACGTCATAATTATTCATAAAAATGACACGGCCTTTCTGTTTGTAGTGAAACTGTTTTTATAACCTAAGCGCAGATGTCCCCCGACTCTAAAGCGGCGGGTTCCATTTCAGAATTTAGTGGGAATTATAATCTCCCATTGAAACCCTGAGGAGCTAACGCTCCAAGCGCAGGTTTCAATCAGACGCCACACTCTGCTCCTTGCAAGCAAAGCAGAGCGTTGCTCCGATTTAAGTTAATAGTAATAATACCACATTTTTTTGAAAAATGCCATACTTTTATTGCTTTTTTATAAAAATTAAGTAAAAAACAATTTGAATAACAAAAAGGATTCTTCCAATGATTAAAGTAAATAACCGTGAACGGATGTCCCCGCCTTTTAGGCGGCGGTCATCTACGTTTTTCAGTAGGGGAGATAAATCTCCTACTGAAACCCTAAGGGGCTTCGCCCCTCGTTCACTTGTTAAATGACGGGGCAGTGCCCCTTATTGAACCAACGGAGGATTTTTTATGGATAATTTCAGCTTTTTAGACGCACATGAACGAATTCTTTCGCCGATGCAGGCTTACAAATTCGGGCTTGCTTTAGGTTCTTCTTTCAAGGATAAAAGTAAAATAGCAGTAGGCTTCTGTAAAAAAAGAGGATCGGATATTTATGCTTATTTGATTTCTTCAGCAATTTCTGCGTGTGGAAACGATTGTTATTTGATTCCCGATAGTGAGATGTATATGTCTGCATACGGTGCTTTCGCATTTTCAGCTGAGTGTTATTTACACATTTCGTTTGAAAGTCATGTAAGCGTGTGGGCAGGCGGAAAACTCGGAAGCGGACTCAGCAAGGATTTTTTATATGAGATAACCGAAAGGTATCATACGGAGCGCTTTGAGCCTGTTGCTCCTCACCTCAGCGGAAAGATTGAAATTGTGAATGAGGTTAAGAGCTTATATTCTTCTGATTTGAGCAGAAAGTTTAATAATATAAAAGGTATAAGAGCGCAGTTTAAAACATCATCTTCGCTTACAGCAAATCTATTTGATGAAATAATACGGGATAAAAATGATCTTAATGCAGAAGAGGTTGTGTTTAATTTTTCACTTGACTGCAAAAAAGTTTCTGCATACAGCGAAAAAACAGGATATGTATTTTATGAAACACTGTTGATGCTTGCTGCAAATATAGAGCTTGAAAACGGCGTGGAGGTTGTTGTGCCGAAATACTTCCCGTCTGCGGCAAATAAGCTTTCCGGCAGACTTTTACGCACCGAAGGCAGAGAAAGTCTTATAATCGGTGAGCATAACAGATTTTTAACCGACAGTTTTTATCTTGTTTTGATGATTTTAGATTATATGGGTAAGAACAATTTCACTTTAAGCGATGCGCTTGAAGGTATTCCGAGAGTATATTTTTCTCAAAGGTATATTTATGCCGGGGAGGATTGCGAAGAGAAAATGAATAAAATGAAAACAGAGGGGTTCATTGACGAAAATTCAGAGTATGTCGGTGCGTTAGGAAAAGTGAGAACGAAGCTTGATAAAACAAAAAGAGGAATACTTCTTTTGGCAGACGCTTTAAGTTTTGAAGCAGCGGGTTCTCTTTGCGATGAGATAGAGAATTATGTCAATCGAATAAATCTTGACAAAGATGAATAAAGTGGTATAATAATAGTTAATATTAATGGTCGGAAACTTTTTCAGCGGTATTGATTTTCGTTTCTTTGCCGCAAAAAATCGAATGTTACATTCTTTTTATTATTTGCCCGAGCCTCTTAAATTTAGTTGTTGATATGGCTCAGGGCTTTTTTGTTAACTCAAAACAATAATTAAAACACTTATGCACCGAACGGAAAAATGTGCAGGTGAACAGACAAACCGGAAAGGAAAGTATTTTTTATATGAGCAAAAAATCAAATAGTTTTAACGCTAAATCAGAAAACACAGCGTTGAAAAGGGAGCGTAAGCGTAATTCGTTGAGCGGGATTAAAGACGATGAGCTTACAGGTCTTTTGACTGTCGCTATGCCCAAAAAAGGCAGATCTAATGCAAAAAGTTCCGCTTCGTCAAAACAAAAGCAGGCAGAAGGTACTAAAAAGCAGACAAAATCATTGCCTGCAAGACAAAAAACAAGCCGTAAGCCGTCAACAGCGACAAATACGAGATCTGCTTCAAAAACTTCACAGAATTCACAGAGGAAAAATACTCCTAAGCGTTCTACTCCGCTTAAAATAATACCGCTTGGCGGACTTAATGAAATCGGAAAGAATATGACGGTAATAGAATGTGCAAACGATATTTTTATTATCGACTGCGGACTTATGTTTCCCGATTCGGAAATGCTAGGCGTTGACCTTGTTTTGCCCGATTACACATATTTAGAGAAAAATGTTGACAAGATAAGAGGAATCGTATTAACTCACGGACATGAAGATCATATCGGCGGACTTCCTTATTTCTTAAACAAGATAAATGTTCCTGTTTACGGAACAAGACTTACTATCGGACTTGTCGAGGGAAAGCTTAAAGAGGCTGGTCTTTTGGGGAGCGTAAAGCTTTCAGTTGTAAAGCCGGGAGAAACCGTAAAGTTTGGCTGTATGGCAGTTGAACTTATACGAGTTAATCATTCTATTCCTGACGCTGTAGGTATGGCTATTTTTACGCCTGCCGGAATTTTGGTTCATACTGGTGATTTCAAAGTCGATTTTACACCTATCGAAGGAGGAACCATTGACCTTGCAAGATTTGCAGAGCTTGGAAACAGAGGTGTTTTGGCTCTTATGTCGGATTCGACAAACTCTGAGCGTCCCGGATTTACAATGAGCGAACGCAAGGTCGGAGAAAGCTTCTCAAAGCTTTTTCAAAAAGCTGACGGGAAGAGAATTATAATAGCGACTTTTGCTTCTAATATTCATCGTGTACAGCAGATAATCGACCGTGCAATAAAGGACGACAGAAAGGTTGCTGTTTCCGGAAGAAGCATGGTTAACGTAATGCAAAAGGGAAGAGAGCTCGGCTATTTAAAATGTCCTGACAATATTTTAATAGATATTGAGGAAATAAATAAATATCCTCCTGAAAAGCTTGTTATAATCACAACCGGAAGTCAGGGAGAGCCTATGTCTGCGCTTACAAGAATGGCAAGAAACGAGCATAGACAGGTATCTATAACACCGCTTGATTTTATAATTATTTCCGCAACGCCTATTCCTGGAAATGAAAAGGGTGTCACGAATGTTGTAAACAGCCTTATGAAGCTCGGTGCAGAGGTAATATACGAATCAATGTATGATGTACATGTTTCAGGACACGCTTGCCAAGAGGAGCAAAAGATGCTTCTTTCATTGGTAAAGCCGAAGTATTTTATTCCTGTTCACGGCGAGTATAAGCATTTGTCAAGACATGCACAAACTGCGAATTCTACCGGAATAGATTACAAAAATATAATTATTGCAGATTTGGGAAGCGTCATAGAAACAGATGGCGTTGACATGAGAATAACGGGTTCGGTAACTGCCGGCAAGGTTTTGGTTGACGGACTCGGCGTCGGAGATGTCGGAGTAATAGTTCTTCGTGACAGAAAGCATTTAGCGGAGGACGGACTTATAATTGCCGTTGCTGCAATTGACGGTGAAAATCGTACAATTATCTCAGGCCCTGATATAGTATCCCGTGGATTTGTATATGTGAGAGAAGCGGAGGAGCTTTTAGATGGAGCAAAGGATATATTGTATGACTGCCTCCAGAGCTGCCTTGACCATTCAGTTTATGAATGGAGCGTAATGAAGAACAAAATGAAGGAATCGCTTTCAAATTACATTTATCAAAGGACAAAGCGAAGCCCTATGATACTTCCGATAATAATGGAAGTTTAGTTTAATTCGTAATGCATAATGAGTAATGCGTAATTATGAATTGACAGTTGACAATGGAAAATGGATAATTAATTCGGAATGCGGAGTGCGGAATTCGAAATTAATGTATGTAAAAGATTGAATTTGAGGGTTTTATTATCCGCACATTTTCCTAGAATTGCTCTCAAAAAGCAAAAAATGCAGATGCAAGAAGTTAGAAAATTTGTAATCAGCGAGCATTTGAGTTATTATAAATTATTCGGTACATTTTGTTCCGAATAAGGGAGGATTTAAACTATGAAAAAGAAAGCGCAGATACCTTTAATAGCTGCGTTTATGTTGCTTTGCATATCGGCAGTGTTAACAGCAATTTATATAATTGCCGGAACCAGTGAAAGAAATATAGGAATTGCGTCATTAGTGATTGATGCAATAATGATCCTGGTAATCTTGCTGTATTTCTTTGTTTCCGAAAGCCGAAAGCTGAGGTACATTGCGAAGATGTCGCATGATTTAAAGTATACTCAAAGAGAAACTCTTTACAACTTTCCGGCGCCTGTTTTGATTATAGACAACGACAGAACGGTAGTTTGGGTAAATGATCGTTTTTCAAGGGAACTTTTTGCGGAAAGCGATGCCTTCGGAATGAAAGTATCTGATTTGTTCTTTGTGAACTTTGATATGATGTTTCATGAGCAGGGAACGGTCGTTAAAATTCACGACAAATATTACGTTGCTAAGGCTACAAGGCCTGAAAAAGAAGTAAATGGCCTTATAATGATTTATCTGAATGATGAAACTGAATACAGAAAGCTACAGAACGAGCATATGCTTTCGCATCCGTCTGTCATGATTATTTCAGTCGATAACTATGACGATGCACTTCAAAATTCAAGAGCGAGTGAAAAAAGTACGATTGTCGGAGAAATCGAAAGGCTCGTCGAGGATTTTATTGATTCTACAACGGGTATTGCAATAAATATTTCTTCTTCAAGGTTTGTTGTAGTAATTGAAGAAAGGCATTTAAGAAGCTGTATTGAAAATAAATTCGATATTTTAAATAAGGCGAGAGATATTTTAGTCGGAGGAAGCCAGCCTATAACACTTTCGATCGGAATCGGAAAGGATGCGGTTACTCTTTCTCAAAGCGAGGCATATGCAAGACAAGCTCTCGATATGTGTTTGGGAAGAGGCGGAGATCAGGTCGCAATCAAAAACGAATCAGGATTTGAGTTTTATGGCGGAGTTTCAAAGGGATATGAGCGGAGAACAAAGGTCAGAAGCCGTGTAATTGCAAATGCCGTTTCGGAAATTGTAAAAGAATCAGATACAGTATTCGTAATGGGCCACAAAAACGGCGATCTTGACAGCATAGGTTCAGCAACCGGACTTTGTGCGGCAATAAGGAATTTGGGAAAACAGTCGTTTGTGGTATGTGATCTTGAGAATAATCTTGCGACGGTTATGATAAATCACATTAACGCCAACGAAAAGGATACCTACTACATACCGCCGCAAATGGCTATGTCGATAAAAACGGAAAAAAGCTCGTTGGTTATTGTAGATACGCACAATCCTGATATTTTAGACAGCACTGAGTTTTATAAAATGTTCGATAAAGTAATTGTTATTGATCACCACAGAAGAATGGTAAACTCGGTTGACAATGCAGTTATATTTTATAATGAGCCGAATGCTTCATCCGCATCTGAAATGGTAGCAGAGCTTGTGCAATATTTATCCGAGAATACCAGACTTGCACCTCACATTGCTGAGAGCTTGCTTGCAGGAATAATGCTCGATACCAAGAATTTTGTCATGAAAACAGGCGTAAGAACTTTTGAAGCAGCGGCATACTTGAAACGGCAGGGTGCAGATACGATTGCCGTCAAAACAATGTTTGCAACCCCTATTGACACGTATCGGGAGAAGTCAAAGCTTATAAACGAGGCTGAGATTTACGGCACTTGTGCAATAGCGGTAGGTGATGGCAACAACGATGCAGTTAGGCTTGCAGCAGCACAGGCGGCAGATGAGCTTTTGGGAATTACAGGAATACAGGCTGCTTTTGTGCTTTATGAAAGCAACGCAATGACTGCAATGAGCGCAAGAAGCATGGGAAATGTAAATGTTCAGGTTATTATGGAAGCGCTCGGCGGAGGCGGACATCACAATATGGCAGGAACACAGGTGAATATGAAGCTTAATGCAGCAAAAGAAAAGCTTAAAGAAGTGCTTTCTGAAAATGTTGAAGGATATTCTGAAAGAGTTAAGGAGAATTAGATATGAAGGTTATATTTTTAAAAGACGTAAAAGGATCGGGTAAAGCCGGCGAGATAAAAAATGTTGCGGACGGATATGCAAGAAATCTTTTGCTTGCAAAAGGACTCGCAGTTGAGGCAACAAACAAAAACTTAAACGAGCTTAAAGGAAAGCAGGAATCTGCTCAGCACAAAAAGGATGTTGAAAAAGCGGATAATGAACAGGTGAAGAATGCTTTAAACTCAAAGACGGTAGTAATAAAAGCAAAGGCCGGAAACGGAGGAAAGCTTTTCGGTGCAGTTACTCCGGCATTTATAGCGCAGGAGATTGAAAAGCAGTATGGAGTAAAAATAGATAAGAAAAAAATCTCGTTAAAGGGCGGAGATATAAAAACCTACGGGGATTTTGAAGCAGGAGTAAAACTGACGCAGGGTGTTTCTTTCTCGGTTAAAGTATCAGTTAGTGAAGAATAAATCATTTGAGGGAAGTATATAATGGATTTTGTATCGGATACAGGTTACTCGCAGCTTCCTGTTAGCTTGGAAGCTGAGCAAACCGTTCTCGGAGGAGTATTAATAGACTCAAGAACGGCTCTGCCGATAGTAATAGAACGTGTTAAGGCTGACTTTTTCTACAGTGAACAGCATAAGTCTATTTTTGCTATAATGCAGAGGATGTTTACGTCAAATCAAAATGTCGATATTCTAACTGTTGCAAACGAGGCCCAGAGAATGGGTGTGTTTGAAACGGAGGCAATGGCAAGAACATATCTTAAGGGAATGGCGGAAAGTGTTCCAAGCGTTTCAAATATCGACAGTTATTGTGACATTTTAGAGGAAAAATACTATTTGCGTTCCTTGATAATTGCATCTAGGGAGATAATCGACAATGCACAAAATTCTTCTTTGGATGCAAAAACTCTGCTTGACAGTGCCGAACAGAAAATTTACGATATAAGAAAAGGCAAGGACGCAGAGGGACTCATAAAAATTGAGAGTATTATTTTGGACTCGTATCAGCATCTTCAGCAGATAACGGGCGAGGATAAGGATAAATATTTAGGTGCTAAAACCGGATTTTCAAAGCTCGACCAAATTACAAGCGGACTTAACAAATCCGACCTTATTATAGTTGCAGCAAGACCGGGTATGGGAAAATCTGCATTTGCGCTCAATGTCGCTACTAATATGTGTAAAAGAAGCAATAAGGAAGTTGCGATATTTTCTCTTGAGATGGGTAAGGAGCAGATGGTTACCCGTATGCTTTCGAGCGAATCTTTAGTCAGCAACGGAGTTTTGCGTTCGGGAAATCTTGAGGTAGAGGACTGGAATAAGCTCGCTGAAGGTGCGGCTTCTCTTTCGGAAATGCCTATATTTATTGATGACACGGCAGGAGTTACCGTGCCACAGATGAAAGCAAAGCTTCGACGAATGAGAAATTTGGGACTTGTTGTTATCGACTATCTCCAGCTTATGGAGAGTGCAAACAAACATTCAAACAGAGTTACCGAGGTTTCGGAGATCACAAGACAGCTAAAGCTAATGGCAAAGGAGCTTAATGTTCCTGTAATATGTCTTTCACAGCTTGCCAGAGGTCCTGAGAACAGACAGGATCACCGGCCTATGCTCGCCGATTTGCGTGAATCCGGTTCTATCGAGCAGGATGCAGATATTGTTTTGTTTTTGTACCGTGATGGATATTACAATGAGGAGATTGAAAATCAAAGCGAAGCTGAATGTATAATATCCAAAAACCGACACGGTGAAACGGGAACGGTAAAGCTTGCATGGCTTGGTGAATACACGCTCTTCAGAAGTCTTGATAACACGGTAAGATAAAATTTTACAGCACCGTCTGAATAATTCACTCGGTGCTTAATGTGTTTTAAAAGGAGTTTTTATGCTTTTAGATAAAGTATATGAGTTTTTGGTAAAAAACAATATTTTTTCAAGCGGTGACAGAATTCTCGTAGCTTTGTCGGGAGGTGCTGACAGCACTGCTTTACTTTCTGTTTTATGTTCTCTTAAACAAAAGCTCAGAACGGAAGTATCTGCGCTTCATATGAATCATAATCTTCGGGGAGAGGAAAGTGTTCGTGATGAGGAATTTTGCAGGGATTTGTGTAAGAAGCTTGGCGTAAAGCTTACGGTCGTAAGTGAGGACGTATCAAGGTTTTGCAAAGAAAATTCTCTTTCGACCGAAGAGGGAGCAAGAATTCTGCGCTACCGTGCGCTTGAGGGTGAGCCGTGCGACAAGATAGCAACGGCACATACTTTGAACGATTCCTTTGAAACCTGCCTTTTTAATCTTGCAAGAGGAACGGCACTCAAGGGCTTGACGGGAATTTCTTGTAAAAGAGGAAAAATAGTGCGTCCGTTTATTGAGGTCACAAGAGCTGAGATAGAGGAGTATCTTTCACAAATAAATCAGAATTATGTAACCGATTCCACTAATCTGACAAATGATTATAAGCGAAATTTTATACGGCATGAGATCGTGCCGAAAATGCTCACGGTAAATCCTAAAGCGCTTGAAAATTTCAAAAATACAGCCAATGCTTTAAACAATGACGAGGAGTTTTTAAAAAGCTATACGGAGAAAGTGTTTGGAAGCATAAAGCTTGAAAAGGGATACTGTACAGAAAAAATTTTGAAGGAATCTCCTGCTGTTGTAAACCGAATAGCTGCGATGATTTTAAATGAGAATGATATAGAAGTAAGTACAAATCGCATAAACGATTTAAAATGTACGATGGTAAAGGGGAAAAAAATAAATCTTTTAAAGAATGTGTACAGCTTCCTCAATGCAAACGGAAATTTAACAGTCGGAGAGAGCGAGGAGCTTTCTTGGATTGCTGTCGAGAAAAGCATAGAGTTAAATAAAGCGGAAGATTTTTTTGATAAGAGAGTGTTAATTAAAACGTCATGTGAA
Organism: uncultured Oscillospiraceae bacterium; assembly: GCA_902489475.1. Classification (GTDB taxonomy): domain Bacteria; phylum Bacillota; class Clostridia; order Oscillospirales; family Ruminococcaceae; genus UMGS1601. The sequence continues at coordinate 68,372 of CABUAH010000001.1, forward strand.
AATGAATTTAATACATTGTTCACAATGTTTGAACTGGACTGTGATAAAATTAAAGGCAGCATTGTTTTAAGGAACCGAAAAAGCGGGGACAAGGTGAAGTTTTTGCGTCATCAGCATACAACGCTTTTAAAAAAAGCGTACAGCAGTAAATTAGAACCGCAGCAAAGGATAAATAATGTTATTTTGAGCGACAGCGAGGGAATAATATTTGTTGAGAATTTTTCAGTAGCAGATAGAGTTCGGGTGGATGAAAACACAAAAAACAAAGCTTATGTTATAATTGAAAAGAATTGGTAACAAATATCATATGATTATCACAATAATATATTATATTGAGCGTGGCGATTTTGCCGATGAGTTAGATAATCCGATTTGTTTATTAAAACGAAAAATTATTATGTGAATAAATGAAATAGAAAAAGGAGTGGAAAGATGAAAGGTAACAAAAACAAAAGCTTACTTGTATATCTTTTAGTTTCAGCCGCTGTGATTTTCGGACTTGTATTTTTACTTAATAACATTTCAAGTCCTAAAAACAGTGATGTAAAGTATTCGGAGGTTTTGGCGCAATTCGATGAACTTAAGGTTTCGGAATTTGAACTTGATCTCGGAAGCGGAGAGCTTAAGTATACTCTTAAAGACGACGACGTTTCAAAGCTCCGTTCGGGACAGTATGCGCATACTTATAAAGTGCCGTCGGTAACTGCTTTTTACAACAGATTGTTTAATGAGAGCTATGACTATCAGAAGCTTTATAATGCAGAAAACGAAGATAAACCTTTGAAGATGAATATGATAGAGGTTAAGGATAATAGCTTTTGGTTAAGTCTTTTGCCTACAATTTTGATTCTGGGATCAATGATCTTGCTGTTTGTGCTTATGATGAAAAGTCAGGGGAGCGGTAAAATCGGTGGATTCGGAAAATCAAATGCCAAGCATCATTTAAATACGGGGAAGAAGGCTACCTTTGCTGATGTTGCGGGAGCTGATGAGGAAAAGGAAGAGCTTAAGGAGATAGTAGATTTCCTTAAAAATCCTAAAAAGTTTGATGCAATCGGCGCAAGAGTTCCTAAGGGAGTTTTGCTTATGGGACCTCCGGGAACAGGTAAAACCCTTTTGGCGAGAGCAGTTGCAGGAGAAGCGGGAGTGCCGTTTTTCTCAATTTCAGGTTCTGATTTCGTTGAAATGTTTGTCGGTGTCGGAGCTTCAAGGGTAAGAGATCTTTTCGGAGAGGCAAAGAAAAATGCACCTGCTATCATATTTATAGACGAGATTGATGCGGTAGGACGTCAAAGAGGAGCAGGACTCGGCGGCGGACATGATGAAAGAGAGCAGACTTTAAACCAGCTCCTTGTTGAAATGGACGGATTTGCTGGTAATGAAGGAATTATAGTTATGGCGGCAACAAACCGACGTGACATTCTTGATCCTGCGCTTTTGCGTCCGGGTAGATTTGACAGGCAAATTTTAGTTTCTTATCCTGATGTAAAGGGAAGAGAAGAGATATTAAAGGTCCATGCAAAGAACAAACCGTTAGCTCCTGATGTTGATCTTAAGACTATTGCCAAAACAACAGTCGGATTTACGGGAGCTGACCTTGAAAACCTTATAAATGAAGCGAGCCTTTTGGCTGCTAGAAACAACAGGAAAGCGATAACAAAGGAGGATATGGAGGAAGCGTCCATTAAAGTTATTGCAGGACCTGAGAAGAAGTCAAAGGTAGTTACGGAAAACGAAAAGAAGCTTACCTCTTATCACGAAGCAGGTCATGCGATCTGCACATATTATTGCAGCTCTCAGGATAAGGTTCATCAGGTTTCTATTATCCCAAGAGGAATGGCAGGAGGATATACCCTTTCGCTGCCTGAAAAGGATAAATCCTTTGTTTCTAAGAATGAGATGAGAGAAAATATAGTCGTTTTACTTGGCGGACGAGTAGCTGAAAAAATTGTTTTAGACGATATTTCAACAGGTGCATCAAATGACCTTGAAAGAGCTACTTCGACTGCAAGAGATATGGTTACACGGTACGGATTTTCCGATAATCTCGGTCCTGTGGTTTACGGACATGATGAGTCGCAGGTTTTCTTAGGAAGAGATTATGCCGGAGGAAATCATTATTCCGAGGCTATAGCCGCTCAGATAGATAACGAGATAAGAGATCTTATAGAAAGCTGTTTTGAGGACGCTGAAAAGCTGTTAAGAGAGCATATCGACAAGCTCCACGATGTTGCAAGATACCTGTTTACGCATGAGAAGATTGACGGAAACGAGTTTGAAGCAATAATGGAAGGAACGCTTTCTGCTGATAATGAAGAATAGATAGACTCACGATAATTTAACAGGGCGGACAGATCAGTCCGCCTTTTGCTTTGCGGTTATAATTTCGGAATGCCTTTACAATTTACAAAAACTGTGCTAGAATATCAATATTCCCCAAAATAGAAAGGAGTGAGGATTATGCCTATTAAAATACCAAACGGGCTTCCTGCGTTTAAAACGCTTGCTGAGGACAGAATTATGGTCATTGATGACGAAAGAGCAACTCATCAGGATATAAGACCGCTTGAAATAGCAATCCTCAATCTTATGCCGAAAAAGATTGAAACCGAAACACAGCTTTTAAGGCTTTTGAGCAATACGCCTTTACAAATAAATATCGAGCTTTTACAGACGGCGAGCCATGATTCAAAAAATACGCCTCAAGAGCATATGTTTAAGTTTTATACAACCTTCGATAAAATAAAGTATAGATATTTTGACGGACTTATAATAACAGGAGCTCCGGTTGAACAGATTGAATTTGAGGATGTGGATTACTGGAACGAGTTGTGCGAGATAATGGAATGGAGCAAATCTCACGTTTATTCCACAATACATATTTGTTGGGGTGCACAGGCAGGACTTTTTTATCATTACGGTATAAAAAAGTATCCGCTTGACAAAAAGATGTTCGGAGTTTTTAAGCATAAGGTTTTAAATCCAAGACATCCTATTCTAAACGGATTTGACGATATATTTTTGGTGCCTCATTCAAGACATACTGAGGTTAGAAGAAGTGACATTGAAAAAATACCTGAGCTTGAAATACTTGCGGAATCGGATGCTGCGGGAATTGACATTGTCGGAGATAAGTCGATGAGAAGATTCTTTATCTTCGGACACCGTGAATACGATAAGAGAACATTGGCAAACGAGTATTTCAGAGATTTAGAAAAAGGGCTGCCGATAGATATTCCGATTAATTATTTTCCTGATGATAATCCAAATAATAAACCTCTTCATACGTGGATTTGTCACGCAAACTTAATGTTTTCAAACTGGCTCAATTTCATAGTATATCCGGGAACGCCGTTTGATTTGACAGAAATAAAGTAAGTTATGTAAAACAGTCGAGATTTTTTTCGGCTGTTTTTTTATGCTGTAAAATACAAAAGTCAAAGATAACTTCTTGTATTTTGTAAAAAGCCGCCTTTGACAAAATTCTTTTATACATCGGTTTATAATAAAAATAGCTTTCCGCATAAAGAGAAAAAAACGGAAAAATTTTAAAAAGACAGGTGTGTAGGAAATGTTAAAAATGGAGACAACTTTAAAAAACACGGAAAAACTGCGCAGCTTTTCCATTGCAGGAATAACGATGATTTTAAGCTTCATCGCAACGGGAGGAGAGCTGTTTAATTATCCGTCACCGGTAAATGTAATAATAGCGGCGCTGAGCGGGAATTACGGTGTTTTTTCACTTGCGGCGTCGTTTTTGTCGTACATAATAAACGGAAATGTTTTTGAAGGAATAATTAATCTTTGCTCGATAGCAACTGTTATAGCAATAAGGCTCGTTGCCGGTCATTCGGAAAAAGCACCGCCTGCTGCATCAGCCCTTATGCCGGCAGCATCGTATATTTTATATTCTGCGATTATAAGCCTTGTATCAAACAGCGAGCTGGATGCTGTGCTTTACAGGTTGTTAAGCGCTTTTTTGATCTTTTCAATAACATATTCCGTACAGGTGTGCTTTGAAAAGTATTTAGACGACGGAATGCTTGAAATGAACGGAAGAGCAGGCGTTATGATAGCGCTTATTTTTGTGATGTCCGTTTCGACTCTTTCAAGCGTATCAATTCTCGGAATTAATTTAGGAAGAGCAGTAGGCGTTGCCGTAATGCTGTTTGCAGCAAATAAATATAAATATATCGGCGGAGCGATTTACGGAGCGCTTTGTGCGGCAGGAATAATAATAAGCTCGCCTGATATGGCAAAAAACACGCTTCTTTTGGCACTCGCAGGACTTATATGCGGAGCATTTTCTTCACTTGGAATTGTTGCCGTTGTGATTTCGCTTATCGTAAGTATTTTAGGCGGTATTTTTATAATGGGAACAAATGCCGACTCCTTTAAGCTTCTTGCAGATATTATTGTGGGTGCAGTTATGTATTTGTGTTTGCCGGATAATAAGATCCTCTCTGCCTTCAGATTGGTAGGAGGAAAGCACAAATCGCCTGAACTCTCATGTCAAACGGCTGCGTCGAGGCTTGAATTTGCCTCGAAAAATATAAACGTCATAAGAGATCAGATACTGACCGTTACGGAAGCGCTTGAAAAGAAAATTGAACCGCCCGATTTATCAAAGGAGGTTCGTGTTTGCGTATGCAGAGATTGCAGCAGATTTGCGTCGTGCTGGGAACATAATGCGCCGAGCGTAAAGAGTGCTTTTTTGCAGCTTTCCATGCGTGCTAATTTAAACGGAGCGATAACACTCGAAGATATACAAAACAAACACAGCAGCTGCTGTAAAAAAGAGGTGCTGATGAGCTCGTTTAATATGTTGTATATGAGTCTTCAGTACGAGCAGGACAGAAAGCATAGAATGAGCGAATTAAGAGAGCTTTTGTGTTCACAGCTGAAAATCATGTCGCAGCTTTTTGAAGATCTTTCGGACGATACAAGACAACTCAATAAGATAGATGCAATTCTTTCGGACAGCATTGCGGATATTGTGTACAGGCAAGGAATTAAAAGTGCCAAAATATGTGCCTATATAGATTCGTCTAACAGACCAAGAGTTGAAATCTTTCTGCCCAAAAACGCAAAGCCTGACCTTGTGAAGCTTACCGTCGATATAGGTGAGGCGGCTTGTGCGGATTTCGATTTACCTGTAGTAAGCACTGCTGAAAACATGAAGAAGCTTGAGTTTTCAACAAGACCGTATTATTCGATTGAATGGGATGTTTTATCAACAAGCGCTGTATTCGGCGATTATTCAGGTGATTATTATGAGTTTATAAAAACCTCTTCAAATAGGCAGTTTATTGTTTTATCTGACGGAATGGGAACGGGAAAAAACGCAAGACTCGATTCGATGTTTACAGTAAATCTTGTGACAAGACTTCTTACCGGTGGTGCATCTGCTTCTACGTCAGCTGCAATTATAAATTCGGTCTTGAGAGTAAAAAGCTGGGAGGAGAGCTTTGCTACCCTTGATATAGCAGATATAGATTTATCAACCGGTGCATTGAGCGTTTTAAAATGCGGTGCGGCGCTTAGCTATCTTATAAGGAAAGGAAATATAACGGTTTTGGATGCAAAAACCTTTCCGCTCGGAATTTTATCCTCTGCTACTCCCGAAACAGTCAGCATAAAGCTTGAAAGAGATGATATTTTGCTTTTGTGTTCTGATGGAATATCGAGAAGAGAAATTGAGAATGCTGTTTCAAATAAAAAATCGATAAACAAAAGATCCCCGAAAGAGATAATAAGAATGATAACAGAAGAGATAAGTCTTAAAAAAACGAATTCAAAGCCGGATGATGTAACAGTGATTGCTGTTAAGATAATTTGATATACTTGTTCTCTGACAAAATTTGTTATTTTGCGTTATTCAAATGCAATTCATCCAAAAGTTTTCCGCCGTTTTTCTGTTAAAGCTTTTTTAGAATACATATTGTGGAAATTTATTGTAAAATTGCACAAATTTTCATGTTAATTTATGTGCGATTTGGAAAATATGAATAAATACTATTGCAAATGGCGGTGAAAAGATGTAGAATATATATAATAACAAAAAGTATGGAGGAATGGGTATGTCCGATAATCAAAGCAACAACTATGATTTTCCAATTATGCTTTTTCACGAGGGAACAAATTATAAAACAGGCGATTTTTTAGGTTCTCATGAGGGTGAGCTTGACGGAAAAAATGGGCACTTTTTCAGAGTATGGGCACCTCATGCGAAATCGGTCAGCGTAGTCGGTGATTTTAATAACTGGGACGAAACAAAAAATGTAATGTCACGTCTTGTTGACAACCAGATTTGGGAGTGTTTTATTCCGGGTCTTAAAGAATATGATTTGTACAAATATTGCATAACCACAAGCGATGGAGAAAAGCTATTTAAGGCTGATCCTTACGGCGTGCATATGCAGGTTCCGCCCGGAACAGCTTCTAAAATTTATTCGGTTGACGGTTTTAAATGGACTGACTCTGAATACATTGAAAAAAAGCAGAAGAAAAATATATATAAAAGTCCTATGAACATTTATGAGGTTCATTTTAATTCGTGGAAGCAATATCCTGACGGCAACTTTTACACATATGATAAGTTTGCTGAAGAAATGATACCTTATATAACGGAGATGGGTTATACTCATATTGAGTTTATGCCTCTTTCGGAATATCCGTTTGACGGCTCTTGGGGCTATCAGCAGATGGGATATTTTGCTCCTACATCGAGATTTGGAACGCCAAAGGATTTTATGAAAATGATAAATGATTTTCATAATGCCGGAATAGGTGTGATCCTCGATTGGGTTCCTGCTCATTTCCCTAGAGATGCGGCAGGACTTGCGGATTTTGACGGTTCTGCGTGTTATGAGTATTCCGACTGGCGAAAGGGAGAACATAAATCTTGGGGAACAAAGGTATTTGATTACGGGAAAAACGAGGTCGTTTCTTTCCTTATTTCAAATGCAGTTTACTGGCTTGAAAAATACCACATTGACGGATTGCGTGTTGACGCAGTAGCGTCTATGCTCTATCTTGATTATGATCGAAGGGACGGCGAATGGCTTCCAAACATTAACGGCGGAAATGAAAATCTTGAGGCTATTAAATTTTTCAAAGATCTCAATTCAGCTGTATTTGAAAGATTTCCAAATGCACTTATGATAGCAGAGGAATCTACGGCATGGCCTATGGTTACTAAGCCTGCAAGTGACGGTGGACTCGGTTTCAACTTTAAGTGGAATATGGGCTGGATGAACGATATGCTAAAGTATATGTCGCTTGATCCTATCCATAGGGCTTTTCACCACAACGCTTTGACATTCTCATTCTTTTATGCGTTTTCCGAGAATTTCGTGCTTCCTATTTCTCATGACGAAGTAGTTCACGGAAAGGGTTCTTTAATTAACAAGATGTTTGGCGATACCGACCAAAAGTTTGCACAGGCAAAGGCATTTCTCGGCTTTATGATGGCGCATCCGGGAAAGAAGCTTTTGTTTATGGGCAGTGAGTTTGCTCAGTTCCGTGAATGGGATTATGAAAACGGACTTGAATGGTTTATGATCGACGAATATGAGAATCATAGAAATTTTCAAAAATTTGTTAAAAACCTAAATAAGTTCTACCTTGATAATTCGCCACTTTGGGAGATAGATTTTTCGTGGGAAGGCTTCTCGTGGATTTCAAATGATGATTACACTCAGAGTATTATTGTATTTAGGCGTATTGATGATTCGGGAAATGAAATTATAGTTGTATGTAATTTCGTGCCTGTGTCAAGAACCGGATACAGCTTCGGAGTGCCGTATAAGGGAACATACACCGAAGTTTTCAATACTGCGTCTGATGTCGGAAAACCGTATCTTAACAAGAAAGTAAAGAGCAAGGCGGTTCCTATGCACGGATATGATAATTCTATAACTATTGATATTCCTGCTTATTCTACAATGTATTTTAAATACGAAAAGCCGAAGCCAAGAGCAAAAAAGGCTGCGGCTGCAAAAGGCACAAAGTCAGTGCAGAAAAAGACGGCGTCAAAAGAAACTAAAAGCGCTAAAAACAAAAGTGAAAAATAAACTATTAATAAATTAGGCGGTGATCTGATGATTAACAAAAAAGAAATTGTTGCAATGCTTTTGGCAGGCGGACAGGGAAGCCGTTTGTACGCACTTACCAAACAGATTGCAAAGCCAGCCGTACCTTACGGCGGAAAGTACAGAATAATTGATTTTCCACTATCAAACTGTATTAACTCCGGAATTGACACGGTAGGCGTGCTCACCCAATATCAGCCATTAGCGATGAATGACTATATTGGAAACGGTCAGCCATGGGATCTTGACCGAAACAACGGAGGAGTTCATATTCTTGCTCCGTATCAGTCTCAAAGAGGTGCTGAATGGTATGCCGGCACGGCAAATGCCATTTATCAGAATCTTTCTTTTATGGAAAGATATGATCCGGAATATGTTGTAATTCTTTCCGGTGATCATATCTATAAGATGGATTACAGCGAAATGCTCAAATACCACAAGGAGAAAAATGCTGACTGTACGATTGCAGTTTTGGACGTTGACCTTGAGGAAGCTTCACGTTTCGGAATTATGTTTGCAAAAGATGACGGGGAGATATATGACTTCGTTGAAAAACCGAAAGAGCCTAAGAGTACGCTTGCGTCTATGGGAATTTATATTTTCTCATTCGATGTTTTGAAAAAGTATCTTACAGAGAACGAAAATGACAAGCGTGAGGACAACGCAAAGGACTTTGGAAAAGATATAATCCCTATGATGCTTGCCGACAACAAACGTCTTTTCGCATATCGCTTTGAGGGATACTGGAAAGACGTAGGAACAATCGACAGCTTGTGGGAAGCAAATATGGATCTTATAAATCCAAACATTCCGATAGACTTGTATGATCCTACATGGAAGATTTATTCGAGAAATCCGGTATTGCCTCCGCAGAGCATCGGAAAGAATGCAAAAATTCAAAACTCGATGGTGACAGAAGGCTGTGTTATTGACGGAACGGTTGATTTTTCAATGATCTCGGACGGAGTTACTATTGAAAAGGGAGCAACCGTAACTGATTCGATTTTGATGCCGGGAAGTGTTGTAAAATCGGGTGCAGTCGTTGAGTATGCGATTATCGGCGAGCGCTCTGTAATCGGTGAGAATGCAAAGGTCGGCGCAAGACCTGAAAATGTTGAGAACAGGGACGAATGGGGAGTTGCTGTTGTCGGACATGAAATAACAATTTCTGACGGAGCTGTTGTTGCGCCAAAAGAAATTGTAGGCGAAAATAAGTAAGGAGGGAAAAGATATGTCAATTAATATGAAAAATGTTTTGGGAATCGTGTTTGCAAATATGCACGATATGACTGTCGAATCCCTTACTCAAAAAAGAACTATGGGTTCGATCCTTTTCGGTGGAAGATACAGACTTATTGATTTTCCGCTGTCAAACATGGTAAACAGCGGTATTACAAATATCGGTGTTGTAACAAAGCACAATTATCAGTCGCTTTTGGATCATATGGGAAACGGAAGGTCGTGGGATCTTTCTAGAAAGAACGGAGGACTTCACATTCTTCCTCCTTTCGGAAATAATGAAAGCACTCTTTACAGAGGACGGCTTGAAGCCTTGTACGGTGCAATAAGCTTTATAACACACGCTCCGCAGGAGTATGTTGTAATGAGCGACTGTGATGTAATAGCAAATATTGATTTCAGACCGATCGTTTCTTTCCATGAAAAGAGCGGAGCTGACATAACTGTTGTGACAAGCACAGGAAAGCTCAATTCCTATGAAACAAAACAGGGAACCTTTATGACAGTTGACAGTCAGGGAAGAGTTCAGGAGGTTTTGATTCACAGCGGTCTTGAGGGAACAGGAGCTTTAAACCTTAATATGTACGTTGTTAAAAAAGATTTCCTCGTTGACATAATCATGTCATATACGGCAAAGGGAATGTATAGCTTTGAAAGAGATGTTTTACAGGCTAAGAAAAACGAGCTTAAAATAATGGCATATGATTATCAAGGATATTACAAGCAAATTTGCAGTATTCTCTCTTACTTTAACGCAAACATGGATCTTTTGGATGTTAAAAATTCAAAGGAGCTGTTTAACAGGAATCATCCGATATACACAAAGCTTAAAGATAATGCTCCGTCAAAATACGGACTTGACAGCAAGGTTACTAATTCGCTTATTGCGGACGGATGTGTGATAGACGGCGAGGTTGAAAACTGTGTACTGTTCAGAGGCGTAAAAATAGGTAAAGGTTCTGTTGTTAAGAATTCTATTCTTATGCAGGATACTGTTGTTGGAGAGAATACAACAATTGACTATGCAATAACAGATAAAAACGTTGTTGTAGGTGATAAGAGAAGTCTTTCAAGCTCAGAGAGCTTTCCTATATATGTAGCTAAGGACGCAAAGGTTTAATATATCGGTATATGTTTCACCCATCTTGATGGAAGAAGTATATATTGCTGGTTATTAGACGTAAAAATTATAGGCAAAGGCTTCATCAAATACTTGCGTTGATGAAGCTTTTGTGTTATGATATGGTTAATGAGAAAAAAAGGGGAATGTGTTTTATGAATATTTTATATACAGCATCAGAGGCTCTCCCTTATATCGCTTCGGGCGGACTTGCAGATGTTGCGGGATCACTTCCGGCAGCAATTAACGCACAGGGACATGATTGCAGGGTTGTAATTCCATTGTACGGACAGATTAAGCAAGAGCTAAAAGACGGTCTTACTTTTTTGACGAACTTTACTGTACCTGTAGCTTGGAGAAACCAATACTGCGGAGTTTTTGTTGGGAATGTAAACGGAGTTACCTACTATCTTTTGGATAATGAATATTACTTCGGAAGAAACGGTCTTTATGGATTTTATGATGATGCGGAGAGATATGTTTTCTTCTCCCGTGCGGTATTGGAGCTTATTCGTTATATTGACTTTAAGCCAAATGTTATAAACGCAAATGACTGGCAGACCGCATTAGTTCCCGTTTACTACGATATATTTTACAGATATCAATCGGGCTACGAGGATATAAAAACGGTATTCACGATCCATAACATTCAGTATCAAGGAAGATACGGACTTGATCTTATCGGAGATATTATGGGAATTCCGCTTTATCATACTGATTTGCTTTCGTATGACGGAGATGTGAACTTTATGAAGGCTGCAATTGAGGTGGCTGATAAGGTTACAACCGTTTCGCCGACATATGCTTGGGAGATCTTAGATCCTTGGTATTCCCATGGTCTTGACAGAGCGCTCGCAGGAAAGCAATACAAGCTTTGCGGCTTCTTAAACGGAATCGACCAAAATATTTACAATCCTGAAACTGACCCGATCATAGCAAGAAATTATGGACTTAAGGATAAATCCGGCAAAAAGGTTTGTAAAAGAGCTTTATGTGAGGAAATGGGAATTGTTCCGGGAAAAGAGCCTGTTATCGGAATTGTTACAAGATTTGTTTCTCATAAGGGACTTGACCTCATAAAATATGTCTTTGAGGACATTGTTAATTTAGGATATAAGTTTGCAATATTGGGAAGCGGCGAAAAGATTTATGAAGATTTCTTTACTGAAATGAGCTACCGTTATCCTGACAGAGTAGGCGTAAAGATAGGCTTTATTCCTGCCCTTTCTAAGAAAATTTATGCGGGTGCGGATATGTTTTTAATGCCGTCGCAAAGCGAGCCTTGCGGACTTGCACAGATGATTTCTCTCAGATACGGCACAATTCCTATCGTAAGAGAAACAGGTGGTCTTAAAGACTCGATTCAGGACGCAGGCGATCCAAACGGACAGCTTATGGGCAATGGATTTACATTTAAAACCTACAATGCACATGATATGCTTGATGCTTGTGCAAGAGCGAGAGGATATTATGACAATAAGATGAAGTGGGGAAGACTTGTAAATAATGCATTTAGACAAGACTTTAGCTGGGAAAAATCAGCGAAGCTTTATATCGGTTTATACGAAAATATGTAACAGAAAGTCGGGGAATGGTTTCTTCGCTTAAATAAAACGGCTTATAGAAAAAGAAAGTGCCGAAAAATAATATTAAATTGAATAGTTTAGCTCTATTGTGACAAAACTGAATACAAATAGCCCGAATTGGTCGGGCTGTTTGTATTACTTTTTTAGGAGACGTTGAAATGAGAAGGTTTTTAAAAAGAGCTGTGAGCGGTATTATAACCTTGGCTATGGTGCTGTCTGTAAGCGCTGTGCTGCCGGCAAATGCGGCTGAAGGCGGAACAATGATAGAAATAGTTAAGGAAAAGCAGGTCGTTGACAGCATGACTTACAACGGAAAAACTATCTACGCTATTTATCATCCTATTGATAAGCTTTCAAGTGAGGAAGTATTTTCCGATGAAGTTTACTCGTGTGCGGCACTGGTAAAAAAGTTTTATAAATCGGTTTTTTCTATTAATATGGATTGGCTTATGCCCGGAAATGATCCTACAGCATTAAACGCTGAATTTGTAAAAACATCGTCCCCAAAGGTCGGAGATATTTATATGTCAAACAATCATTGGGCAATTGTAAAAAAGGTGAGCGGTTCCAAAGTTACCTTGTTTGAGCAAAATTGGTGTTGGCTTGGCGGTGAAAAAGGAAAAACAACTTATGCTCAATACGGAAGATGCGTTGATACTAAGGCGCTTGATAAGAGCATCGGAGAAACTTTTTATACTGTTAAAAAAGGCAGCACGAATTTACTGCCGTCAATTTCAGAAATCGCTATAAAGATTGGAGTTGTTACTAACTTCAGAGCGGCGTCTATTGCAGAGACAAGCATAAAATTGGCTTGGGATAAGGTAACCGGTGCAGACGGATATATAGTATACAAATTTGATGAGCGCATAAAAACTTGGGTGCGGCTGATAAAGACAGCCTCCGCATCCACCACTACATATACAGTTTCAAAACTCAGCGCAGGAACTACATACAAATTTGCTGTAAGGGCATACAAAAATGTTAACGGCAACGCAGTGGCAAACTCAACCTTTCCTACAGTAGCTGCCACAACTCTGCTTAATAAAGTTACAGGCTTTGAAGCGCCGATTGTTTCCTATTCGGCAGTAAAACTAGCATGGAATAAGGTTCCTAATGCCGACGGATATATTGTGTATAGGTATGACAATGCGAAAAAATCATGGGTGAGAATTAAAAAGACTATAACTTCGGATAATGCATATATTGCAGGTAAGCTTTCAAGCGCTACTGCATATAAATTTGCTGTTAAAGCGTATAGGACCGTAAACGGCAAGGAAATTACAAGTTCATCTTTCCCACAGATTGAAACTGTTACGAAGCTTGCACCCGCAAAACCGTCAGGTCAGCTTGTTGGGAAGCATACAGTTAAAACTGCATGGGAAAAGGTTCCGAATGCAGGCGGGTATATAGTTTATAAGTACAACAACTCAAAGAAAAGCTGGGAGAGAACGGGTAAAACAACCACGTTGAGCCATACATACAGCAATCTCGCAAGCAATGCAAGCTATAAATTTACAGTTAAGGCATATAAACAGATGAACGGAAAAGAAATTACCAGCACAAGCTTTACGCCTGTTTCGGTTAAGACGAAAAAATAGAGTGGTATGTGCACGGTGTGTGTATGTTGATAAAACAAAAAAGAATACCCAATGAAAAGAAGTCGTATACTTTCTTTCACTGGGTATTTTTATGCTTATAATTTTCTGCTTCAAAACGGTAATTATATTTCTAATCGTCCAATAAAACTCCGTATGAAACAGGTTCAGTGATGCTGACAAACGGAAACTTGTCCTTAAGCTCTTTGAAAGCCTTTTCAGCAGTGCTTTTGCGTTTGAAAAGCCCGAAAACAGCACTTCCGCTTCCGGTCATCATTGATCCAAGTGCACCGTTACACGAAAGAGCGTTTTTCGGCTCGTCAATCACATCTCTCGGCGTAATGAATTCCAATATATTAAACATATTCTTTGAAAGCTTTTTGATACTGCCCTGCGCAATGGAATCCAACAACTTGTTTTGCTTGAAGTTGGTGTTAATATGCATACTGTCATAACGCTTGTATGCAGCTTCAGTAGGGGATAAAACATCTGATTTTACTATAACTGCATGGAAGTTAATTAGAGGAATTAACGGAGTTAGCTTTTCACCGATTCCCTCACAGAGAACAGTTCCTCCTGTTAAGCAAAACGGCACATCAGCTCCGATTCTTTCGCCGATTTTTAATAGTTCTTTTTTTGAAAAATCCAGGTCATAGAGTTTGTTAAGCGCAATAAGCGTAGCGGCTGCATCAGCACTTCCGCCGCCAAGTCCTGCACCGTGCGGGATTTTCTTTTCAATGTGAATTTTTATTCCGCCAAGAATTTCTTTTTCAGATTTCTCAAAAAGCTTTGCCGCAGCTTTATATACGATGTTTTTGTCATCTGTCGGAATGCTTTCGTCATCGCACGTTATAAATATTCCTTTATCATCACACTTTTCAAATCTCAATATATCATGCAGAGAAATGCTTTGCATAATTGTTGAAAGAAGATGATAACCGTCCTCACGAACTCCGGTTATATCGAGCGATAAATTTATTTTTGCATAAGCCTTTGCGGTAATCTTATTCATAGTTTATCCCTTTTTAAGTTCATCTAAAAATTCTTCGATGCATTTCAAAGCGATTTTCAAGTGTTTTAGTGAGTAAGCATACGAAACTCTTATAAAGCCTTCACCGCAGTCACCGAAAGCATTTCCGGGAATTACTGCGACTTTTTTTGAGTACAAAAGCTTTTCACAAAATTCTTCACTTGAAAGTCCCGTGGATTTTATACACGGAAATACATAAAACGCCCCTTCAGGAGTAAAGCAGTTAAGCCCAAGCTTGTTAAAGCCGTCAACCACAAATCTTCTTCGCATATCATATTCCGCAACCATCATTTTAACGTCGTTCATACAGCTTTGAAGACCCTCTATTGCAGCATACTGAGATACTGTAGGAGATGACATAATAGCGTATTGATGAATTTTTAATATCTGAGAAACAATTTCTTCAGGGCCGCATAAATATCCAAGTCGCCAACCTGTCATTGCAAAGCCTTTGGAGAATCCGTTTATTAAAAGCGTTCTTTCTCTCATTCCGTCAATTTCTACAATAGATGTGTGTTTTTGACCGTATGTAAGCTCTGCGTATATTTCGTCTGACAAAATGACTATATTTGTTTCTCTCAGTACTTCAGCAATCTGTTCCAAATCTTCTCTTGTCATAATCGCACCTGTCGGATTATTAGGAAAAGGAAGAATAAGAGCCTTTGTTTTATCAGTGATCTTTTCCTTAAGAGCGCTTGCTGTGAGTTTAAAATTATCTTCTTGCTTAGTTTCTATGATAGAAACTGTACCGCCGCAAAGCTCAACTATCGGACGGTAACAAACAAAGGATGGCTCAACAACCAAAACCTCATCGCCCGGCTCTATCATAGCACGAATTGACAAGTCAATAGCTTCCGATCCGCCTACGGTGACAATAATCTCACTTTCACTGTTATAGTGTGTATGAACAGCATTTTCTATGTATTTTGAAATTCCGGCTCTCAAATCCGCAAGACCGGCATTTGCGGTATAAAAGGTTTTTCCCTTTTCAAGAGCTGTAATAGCAGCTCGCCTTATAGGCCAAGGCGTTTGAAAGTCCGGCTCACCAACGCCTAGGGAAATTGCTCCCTCCATCGTAGCGGCAATATCAAAAAACTTTCTGATCCCTGAAGGCTTCATCTCACGAGTTGCTTTGTTTAAAATCTTATCGTAATCCATCATGGGCTGACAAACCCTCTCTCGTCAACAATTTCATCGCTTAAATCAACGCCGTTGTCTTTATATTTCTTTAAAACAAAATGAGTTGCAGTTGATAAGATTCCGTCAAGCGGAGCAAGTCGCTGAGACACAAAAAGCGAAACGTCCAAAAGAGTTTTTCCTTTTACGGTAACTCCAAGATCGTATGCGCCCGACATGAGCCATACGTTTTCAACCTCCTCATACTGTCCGACCGCTCTGGCAATTGCATCAAAACCGCTTTGTGCTTTCGGTGAAACCTTTAGTTCAATGTATGCGGTAACAGGGCTTGAATCAGCCTGTTCGTTCAGTACTGCGCTGTAGCCTTTGATAACGCCTTCCTGTTCAAGCTTTTCAATTTCTTCGTTAATCTCTTGTTCGGTTTTTCCAAGTAAAACCGCAAGCTCTGCACTCGGAGTGCGGGCATTTCTTTTTAATAGCTTTAAAAGCGAATCCATATTTATGCCTCCTTGAAAATTGTTATTTTAAATTATACAACAATTTGTATTTTCCGTCAATAGAAAAGATTCGGGCAGTTATTTTATAGACCAAACCGGCACAAGAAAATCTCGTGCCGGTTATTACTTAATTATTCATCAGTCCTATTTAGGATGTAATCAATTGAAACCCCATGAAAATCTGCAAGTTTAATTAACATTTCTGTGGAAATGTCAACCTTTCCCCGTTCATAATCACTGTAAACTCTTTGACTGCAATGCAAAACCTGAGCCATTTCAGTCTGAGTCATATCCTTGTATTCACGCAGTTCTCTAATCCGTTTGTACATTTTCATCACCGATAACATTATACCACGTTTAATAGTTAAGACTTGACATTTAGCGGAGAATTCGCTAAAATAATTTTAAAAATAAAGATTTAACGATGACAGGGACAGGAGTGTTTAAAATGTTAAAAATACAAAAGGGTTATTAAACTGTCAGTAAAACATTCAGAATGCCGAAGCACTTAGTACAGGGGCTTGATAAATTAGCTTATAGAAACGGAATTTCACTAAATAACCTAGTGACGCAGTGTTTAAATTTTGCATTGCAGGAAATTAATTCAGAAGATGCAGATGAGATTGATGATTAAATAAAAAACACGGAATTATTTATCTTCCGTGTTTCAGTCAATTATTCAACGATGAATCTTTTGATTTCCTTAAGAAATTTATCGGCATCGTCAGTATGAGCAACAAGCTCAATTTTGTTGGAAAGGTCAAGGCTGAAAATACCCATGATTGACTTAGCGTCAACAGCATATCTTCCCGAAACAAGATCGACATCAAAGTCGTACATAGTTACTGTGCTAACGAATTCCTTAACATCGGCGATTGACTCGAGTAAAATATTTGTCTTTACCATAATTAGTTCCTCCTCAAAATAATTAGATTTAAGAAGACCCGTAGGAATTCTTGCAGAGTTTTCCTCTACACTTACAATATAGCATATAAAATTTTTTTGTCAACACTATTTCTGTAAAAAAATTGAAAAATCCAAAGATTTGTTGTATACTATTTAAGAGCTGCATAAATAATGCTAGTGTTTTGTGAATAATGCACAAGTTTAAACAGATGATTTTGTGCAAATAAGTTATTGAGGACTTAATAATGAATATTTTATATATGAATTTTGGCTGTAAAGTAAACTCATATGAGCTTGAAGCGATAAAAGAATACGCTGAAAAGCGGGGGCATACTGAAGCTTGCAATATTGAGTCGGCGGATGCAGTTATAATAAACACCTGTACGGTCACAAGCGAGGCAAGCAGAAAGTGCAAAAATGCCGCAAAGTCAGTAAGACTTCATAACCCAAAGTGCTGTATTGCTCTTATCGGATGTCTGACTCAGGTTTTTAACCGGAGAATTTTAAACGAAAGCTTTTTTGATGTTGCGGTTGGGAACAAAAATAAATTGTGTGTGATAGATCATATTGAAGAATTTTTAAAGACCGGGGAAAAAATAAATAGTATAGATGAGTTTTCTTCATGCGACAGTTTTGAAAATATAACTACTGAGAAAAGCGAGTCTAAAACAAGAGCAGTTTTAAAAATAGAAGACGGCTGTAATATGTTTTGCTCGTATTGTATTATTCCGTATGCAAGAGGACGGGTGAGAAGCAAAAGCCTTGAGGATATAAAAAAGGAAGCAAGCGCACTCAGCCTTAACGGACATAGAGAAATTGTGCTTGTCGGAATAAATCTTTGCTGTTACGGAAGAGATCTTAAATATACTTCGCTGTCAGATGCTGTAAGGGTCGTCAATGATATATCGGGTATTGAAAGAATTCGCTTAGGCTCACTTGAACCCGAAATGCTTACAGATGAGGAGATAGCAAGTCTTAAAAGCTGTGAAAAGCTTTGCGGACATTTTCATTTGTCGTTGCAAAGCGGATGTGACAAAACTTTAAAGGCGATGAACAGAAGATACACTGCAAATGATTACAGAGAGCTTGTGAAAAAGCTTAGAGCTGAGTTTGAAAACGCATCGATTACGACAGACATAATGGTTGGATTTCCCGGTGAAACGGAGGAGGATTTTAAAGAGTCACTTGATTTTGTAAAAGAGATCGGATTTGCGTCTGCCCATGTTTTCCCGTATTCGGTTAGAGAGGGAACAAGGGCGGAGAAAATGGACGGTCAGCTTCCTCAAAGCATAAAAAAGCAAAGAGCTGCAATTATGCGACAAGCGGTAAAAGAAAGCGAGAAGAAGTTCTTGAATTCACAGGTTAAAACGCTTTCAAAGGTGATTTTTGAGCGTGATGAAGGGCTTTTATATCATCACGGACACACGGAAAATTATACACCGGTAAGAGTGCTTAAAAGAAATGATAAAAATAATTTGCATAAAAAAAGTTTTTATGTTAGAATAATGGGAGCAGAGAGTGATTTTTGTGTTGGAGAAATTGAGGACGAGAGTTTTTTAGCATTACAGACCGAAAATGAATTCTCAAAATAATTTAAGGAAAAACAAAAGCATATATTTTGAAGGGAGTTTTATAAATGTCAGTTTATCGAATTTATGCAGAAAAAAAGCCGGGCTTTGACGTTGAGGCAAAGTCGCTTCTAGGCGGTATAAAAAATGTTTTGGGCATTAAAGCGCTTGAAAATGTAAGAATTATTAACCGTTATGACGCACAGGGCTTGACGGAGGAGAGCTTTAAGCTTGCCGTACCGGTTGTTTTTTCAGAGCCTGCGGTAGATGTTGTTTACAGCGAGCTTCCAAAGCTTTCTGAGGACGAGCATATTATTGCTGTTGAGTATCTTCCGGGTCAGTTTGATCAAAGAGCCGACTCTTGTGCACAATGTATATCTCTTCTTACGGGAGGAATGCGTCCGAATGTCAGAAGTGCAAAAATAAACATCTTTAAGGGCGAGCTTGATAATGACGATCTTGAGAAAATAAAACATTATATAATAAACCCTGTTGAGAGCCGAGAAGCAGAGCTTAAAAAGCCTGATACACTTGATACTGATTATGTAATTCCTGATAAAGTTGATACTGTTGAAGGATTTATATATGCTTCGGATTCTGAGCTAAAGGATTATATCAGCCAGATGGGACTTGCTATGGATTTCGATGACATCAAGTTTTGTCAGGCGTATTTCAGAGATAACGAGGGCAGAAATCCTACAATAACAGAGGTCAGAATGATAGATACATATTGGTCTGATCACTGCCGTCATACAACATTTTCAACAATTATAGACGATACCGAGATAAAAGCACCGTATATTGAAGATACATTTAACGACTATGTAAAAACAAGAAGAAGCCTATATGCAGGAAGAAAAGACAAGCCGATGACGCTCATGGACTTAGCTGTGATAGGTGCAAAGAGGCTGAAAAAAGAGGGGCTTTTAGATGCTCTTGACGAAAGTGAAGAGATAAACGCTTGCTCGGTAAATATCAAAGTTGACGTAAACGGCGAAGAGCAGGACTGGCTTTTGATGTTTAAAAATGAAACTCACAACCACCCTACTGAAATTGAGCCTTTCGGAGGAGCGGCAACCTGTCTTGGCGGAGCTATAAGAGATCCGCTCTCAGGAAGAAGCTATGTATACCAGGCGATGAGAGTGACCGGTGCGGCAAATCCTTTAGTGCCTTTTGAGGATACTATTCAGGGTAAGCTTCCGCAGAGAAAAATCACTGTCGGTGCAGCACAGGGATATTCTTCTTACGGAAACCAGATAGGTCTTGCAACGGGTCATGTAAGTGAGATATATCATCCGGGATATGCTGCTAAAAGAATGGAGATAGGTGCGGTAATTGCTGCGGCACCTAAAGAAAATGTAAGAAGAGAACGTCCGGAGCCGGGAGATGTTGTAATTCTCCTCGGTGGAAAAACGGGACGTGACGGCTGCGGCGGAGCAACGGGTTCTTCAAAATCGCACACTCTTGAATCACTTGAAACCTGCGGGGCTGAGGTTCAAAAAGGTAACGCTCCTGAGGAAAGAAAGCTTCAGAGGTTGTTTAGAAATCCTGAAGTTACAAAGATGATCAAGCGCTGTAACGATTTCGGTGCAGGTGGAGTTTCCGTTGCAATCGGAGAGCTTACGGACGGACTTATTATAGACCTTGATTCAGTAACAAAGAAATATGACGGACTTGACGGAACCGAGCTTGCAATTTCCGAATCTCAGGAGAGAATGGCGGTAGTTATTGCAAGAAGCGATGTTGAGAAATTTATGGCAAAAGCGGCTGAGGAAAACCTGGAGGCAACACTCGTTGCGGTAGTGACAGACGACAGCCGTCTTAAGATGAACTGGAAAGGCAATGAGATCGTTAACCTTTCAAGAGAGTTTTTGAATTCAAACGGAGCTGAAAAGCATACTACAGTATCCGTGCCTGCTCCGGTATTTAACAATAGCGAGGAAATCGATGATTCCGTTGACAAGTGGGAAGCAATGATTTCAAATCTCAATATATGCTCGCAAAAAGGACTTGTAGAATATTTTGACTCAACAATCGGTGCAGGAACAGTTTTAATGCCGTTCGGAGGAAAATATCAAAACACGCCTACACAGGCGATGGCTGCTAAGATTCCTGTTTTGGGCGGAGATACAACAACTGCTTCCGTAATGGGTTGGGGATTTAATCCGTTCTTGTCGGAGCAAAGCCCTTATCACGGTGCAATGGCAGCGGTTATAGAATCTGTTGCAAAGGTAGTTGCAACAGGCGGAAGCTATAAGGAGTGCTGGCTTACTTTCCAGGAGTATTTTGAAAGAACACAGGAAAACCCTGAAAGATGGGGAAAGCCTTTTGCGGCTTTGTTGGGTGCGTTCAAGGCACAAACGGAGCTTGGCTGTGCTGCAATAGGCGGTAAGGATTCGATGAGCGGAACATTTGAAAAAATAGACGTTCCTCCAACGCTTGTTTCTTTTGCAGTTTCAAAAACCTCTTGCTATAACGTCGTTTCTCAGGAGTTTAAAAAGACAGGAAGCAAGGTTATTCTTATCCGTCCTGAATACGATGAAAACAACTGTCCTGTTTGGGAGAGCATAAAGAGTGTATTTGATAAGGTTGAAGCGCTTATAAAAGAGAAAAAAGTTTTGTCTTGTTGGAGCGTAGCATACGGAGGAGTTTCCGAGGCTATTGCAAAGATGTCGTTCGGAAATAAGATAGGCTTTAAGTTTACTTCTACGCTTACCCCTAAGGAGCTTTACAGAGCTTGCTACGGAAGCTTTGTAATTGAGCTTGATGAGGGCGTTGAAACTGATGAAAGAGTTATCGGTGAAACTGTTCCGGAATACAAGGTAATAGCTGTAGATTATACAGTTGATCTGAAGAGCCTTGAAAAGCTTTGGGCGTCTAAGTTAGAGCCGGTATTCCCTGTAAATGTAAATGTTAAGAGCGAGCAGACCGAAACATTCAGCTTTAAAGCTGACAAGAGAAAAGAACCTATTTCTCCAATTGCAAAACCGAGAGTATTGATTCCTGTATTTCCGGGAACGAACTGCGAATATGATACCGCAAAGGTGTTTGAAAAGGCAGGAGCAGTAGCAGATATATTTGTAATAAGAAACCTTACTCCGTCTGCAATTGAAGAAAGCGTTAAGGAAATGGAAAAGAGGATAAGAAATTCTCAGATCATTATGCTTCCGGGCGGATTCTCAGGTGGTGACGAGCCTGACGGAAGCGGAAAGTTTATCACTTCATTCCTCAGAAATCCAAGCCTTACACAGGCGATAAACGAAATGCTGACATATAGAGATGGACTTATGCTCGGAATATGCAACGGATTCCAAGCTCTTATAAAGCTCGGACTAGTGCCGTATGGCGAGATAAGGGATATGAGAAACGATTCTCCGACTCTTACATTTAACACAATTGCAAGACACCAGTCCAAGATGGTTAATACAAGAATTGCTTCAAACAAATCACCTTGGCTTGCACAGACAGAGGTAGGAGATATACACAATATCGCTATTTCCCACGGTGAGGGACGTTTTGTTGCAACCGAAGAGGAGATAAGAGCACTTGCAGCAAACGGACAGATCGCAACTCAGTATGTAGATTTTGACAGCGTTCCGACGATGGATATTCATTGCAATCCTAACTCATCTATGTATGCAATTGAGGGAATCACATCACCTGACGGACGGGTATTCGGAAAGATGGGACATTCCGAGAGAATCGGTGAATGTGTATGTAAAAATGTTCCGGGAATTAAGGATCAGAAGATCTTTGAAAGCGGCGTAAAGTATTTTACGATGTAATGCCGATAAAACTTAATAAAGGTTTTCCGCCTATGTATAATATGCATGGGCGGATTTTTATATCTTAAAGCTTAAAGAATTGGTTATTATTTTGTCCTGCTGCTCATATTTATAAAATAAAAAAGCAATCGGAGGAGCTATGAAAAAAATACTGACTGTACTAATTGCAACCTTAGTTTTGTTTAATCTGCCGGCATTGTATGCTTATGCAGACGGAAGTGTATATGCATCAAAAAGTCAAAACACGCTGTCGGTTTCAGCAGATAAATATGCAATAATTGAAACTGATACTAAAACCTTTCTGGCAGGCAGCGGGTCTTATGAAACATTTGCTGCGTCACATTTTACAAAGCTTATGACGCTTTTGCTGGTGAGCGAAAAAATAGACGATAAAAGCTTGTCGCTTGACAATGTCGTTACTGTAAGCGAATATGCCAATTCACAGCAGGGCTCGCAGGTTTGGCTTGACAAGGGTGAAAAAATAACAGTTTTGGAGCTTGTAAAAGCAGTTACTGTCGGGAATGCAAATGATGCTTGTGTTGCGCTTAGTGAAACAGTTGACAAAAAAATATCCGGGTTTGTTTCAAAAATGAATGCCAAGGCAAAAAAACTGGGAATGATAAATACAGTTTATGCAGATTGTACAGGTGAATCTAACGACAATGTGACAACTGTTCACGATACGGCAATTTTGGCCTCTGAGCTTTTAAAATACGAATACTTACAAGAATATCTAACAACATGGAGAGATTATATAGGCGAAAAAAAGTCTGAAGTTGTAAATCAAAATACACTGGTCAAAAGCTATAATGGAATTACAGGTCTTAAAGCATGCGTGAGCGCACAGGGAGTTAATATGATAACGGCAAGCGCCAAGAGGGGAGATATGTCAATTGTTTGCGTAGCAGTCGGCTGTTCAAGTAAAGATGCAAGGGCAAGCGATGCAAGAAGCCTGCTCGACTATGCATTTGAAAGCTTTTTTGTTTATACTCCAAAGATAGATGAAAAGCTGCTTGATGATGTAAAAGTAGTCCACGGAGATGAAAAGAGCGTTGGGGTTTCACTTTCAAAGCCGTTAAAGCTTATTATCAAAAGAGGAACAGAGTCTGCACTTGAGGTTGAGACGAGTCGTGAGGAAAGTGTAGAAGCACCTAAGAAGAAGGGTGAAAAAGTGGGGAATATAACTGTAAAAAGCGGTGAAAAAATTGTGTTTTCCTCGGATATTGAGCTTTCTTCGGACGCAGAGAAGATAACTGTATTCAAAGCATTTTTAAAGCTTATATATTCGCTTACGGGAAAAATATGAAAAATCAATAACAATTTAAAAAAAGGACTTGAAAAAAAGTGTAAATTATAGTATGATATTTATATGTAAAAGGCTGGTATTATCTATCTTACAAAAATGTTTGAAAGCGGTAAATAAAGATTTATCTTTGCCTTTTAATATTTAATGTAATAATCGGAAAGGATGTTTTTAGTGGCTGTTAAATTAAACACAAAGTACCTTGAGAATTTTGTTTCGGAGCATGAGCTTGAGGGTGCGAAATCACAAATAACTGCTGCTCATAATTTAATTGAGACAAGATCGGGACAGGGAAACGATTTTCTCGGATGGGTTGATCTTCCTGTAGATTACGATAAAGAAGAATTTGCAAGAATTAAGGTTGCTGCTGAAAAGATAAAGCAAAAAGCTGATATTCTTATAGTAATCGGAATCGGAGGCTCTTACCTTGGCGCAAGAGCGGCAATCGAGCTTTTAAAATCTCCGTTTTACAATAATATGAAAAAAGATACGCCTGATATCTATTATGTCGGAAACAGTATCAGCCCGACATACTTAAACGAGGTCCTTTCAATTTGTGAGGGCAAGGATATTTGCGTAAATGTTATTTCAAAGTCGGGTACAACGACCGAGCCTGCTTTGGCGTTTAGAATTTTCAAGAAATTAGTTGAAGATAAGTACGGAAAAGAAGAGGCGAAGGAGAGAATCTTTGCCACAACAGATAAGGCAAGAGGAACTTTAAAGGAGCTTTCCGACAAGGAAGGATATGAAACCTTTACAATCGCAGATGACGTAGGAGGAAGATTCTCCGTTCTTACAGCAGTAGGACTTTTGCCGATAGCTGTTGCAGGTTGTGATATTGACAAGATCATGCAGGGTGCGGCTGCTGCTAGAGAAAGATATTCAAAGGATGACGGAAACGATTGCTATACTTATGCGGCGCTCAGAAATATTCTTTACCGCAAGGGCAAGAGCGTTGAAATGCTAGTTTCTTATGATCCGAGCTTTACGATGATGGCTGAATGGTTTAAACAGCTTTACGGCGAGAGCGAGGGTAAGGATAATAAGGGCATTTTCCCGTCTTCCGCAACATTTTCAACAGATCTTCATTCTTTGGGACAGTTTATTCAGGACGGTTCAAGAGTAATGTTTGAAACGGTTGTTGACATTAAAAATCCTAAGCAGGATCTGTTCTTAGAGAGTGATGATAAAAACCTTGACGGACTTAATTTCCTGTCAAATCAGAATATGTCCGTTGTAAACAGAAAGGCTTTTGAGGGTACTGTTTTGGCTCATACTGAAGGCGGCGTTCCGAATATTGTAATTGAGGTTGACGCACTTGATGAAGAGAACTTCGGAGAGCTTGTATATTTCTTTGAAAAGGCATGTGCAATTTCCGGATATATGCTTGGAGTTAACCCGTTTAATCAGCCGGGAGTAGAAAGCTACAAGAAAAATATGTTTGCACTTTTAGGAAAGCCTGGCTACGAGGACGCAAAGGCTGCCTTAGAAGCTAAACTTAAGTAAGGCGCATACAGGATAATCTCCTGTTAATATAAAAAATGCCTATAAGGGGCGGAATGGAGCGTAAAAATTATGATAAAAATCATTACAGGAAAAAGAGGAACCGGAAAAACTAAGATTTTGGTTGATAACATTAAAGAAGCCGTTGAAAATGCAACAGGCGATGTTGTATGTATCGAAAGAGGAATGAAGCTTACATACGACATTCCTCATAAGGTAAGACTTGTAGACGCTGAGGAATACGGAATTGTAGGATTTGATACATTCTACGGATTTATCACCGGAATGCTTGCCGGAAACTATGATATTCAGGAAGTTTTCGTTGACGGTATTTTAAAAATCGGCGGAAGAAATTATGATGAGCTTGGAGCTATGTTTGAGAAGCTCGCAATGGTTGCCAAGGACGTAGTAGTTACCTTTACAGTATCTGCTGACCTTGATGAGCTTCCTGCAAAAGTAAAAGCTTTCATGAAGTAAATTCTGATATTTTAGAATTAAATCGGAAAAAGTATTGACAATACTTTTCAAATTAGTTATAATTATCTTTGTGACATTTGGGGTGATAAGATGAAGCTTATGCTTAAAGAGCTGTTTGAGGTAGTTTCTTCACAGCGTGAGATAGACGGTTTTGTCACTTCGGACGAGCTTGTTTTGCCTCAAGGCTATTCGCTTAAAGAACCGGTTGCGGTAAAGGGACGGGTTTTTAATCGTGCCGGAATCGTAACTCTTGAGTACAAGCTAACGGCTCCGATGACGCTTGTTTGCGACAGATGTCTTGATGAGTTTGAGAATGTATATGAATATGATTTTTCTCACATTCTTGTTACGCATTTAAGTAACGAAGAAGCCGGTGAGGATTACGTTTTATGCAAGGATAACATTCTTGATCTTGATGAGTTGGCTATTTCTGATTTATTGTTGCAGCTGCCTTCAAAGATTTTATGTAAGGAAGACTGCAAGGGCTTATGCTTTGTTTGCGGACAAAACCTGAACGAAGCGACTTGCGAATGCTCAAAGAGTTAATAGCCGCAGCAATAATTATTTAAAAGTAACCTAAGAGGAGGTGCCCGAAAATGGCAGTACCAAAGAGAAAGGTATCTAAGGCAAGAAGAGATAAAAGACGCTCTAATGTCTGGAAGTTAAACCCACCTGCATTATGCAAATGCTCACATTGCGGAGAGCTTACAGCTCCACATAAGGTTTGCAAGAATTGCGGATATTATAAGGGTGTTGAAGTAATTCACATGGAAGAAGCTTAATCGCTTTAAGGCAGAGGTGGACGGTAATTCATCTCTGCTTTTTTCTTAGCTAAAGATTTCTGAATATTTAATTTTTTTAGGAGGGATGTTATGGCATTGCCTTTAGTTGCTATTGTCGGCAGGCCTAATGTCGGGAAATCCACGCTTTTTAACAAGCTTATAGGACAGCGCCTTTCAATAGTTGAGGATACACCGGGTGTTACAAGAGATAGAATATATGCTAAATGCGAATGGTTATCAAAGTCATTTATGCTGGTGGACACCGGGGGAATTGAGCCTAAGACAGACGATATTATTTTGTCGCAGATGAAAAGGCAGGCACAGCTTGCAATTGAAAGAGCAGAAGTTATAATTTTTGTAACTGATTTGCGAAGCGGAGTTACCGCAAACGATCTTGATGTAGCTAATATGCTTTTAAAATCCGGAAAGCCTATAGTGCTTTGCGTTAATAAATGTGACGGAGTAGGGGAAGTTCCGCCGGAGTTTTATGAGTTTTACAATTTAGGACTCGGAGATCCGATTGCCGTTTCATCTGTCCACGGACACGGTACGGGCGATTTGCTTGACGCCGTGCTGGAGAATATGCCTGAATTGGAAGAATACGATGATTCTGACGCAGTAAAGGTTGCAGTTATCGGAAAACCTAATGTAGGTAAATCGTCAATCATAAATAAACTCTGCGGTGAGGAAAGAGTGATCGTGTCTGATATTGCGGGAACTACAAGAGATGCAACCGACACGGAGATCGAAAATGAAAAGGGACGGTTTGTTTTTATCGACACAGCCGGAATAAGAAAAAAATCAAAGGTTTTAGAATCTATCGAAAAATACAGCGTTTTGCGTTCGTATATGGCTGTTGACAGAGCGGATGTTGCAGTAATTGTAATTGATGCAACCGAGGGCTTTACCGAGCAGGATTCTAAAGTTGCAGGATATGCGCATGAACAGGGTAAGGCGTGTGTTGTTGCGGTAAATAAATGGGACGCTGTGGAGAAACAGACAGGTACTATGAACGAGTTTACCAAAAAGCTTCAAAATGATTTTTCATTTATGTCATATGTTCCGTTTGTATTTGTTTCAGCTAAAACAGGTCAGCGTCTTGACAAGCTGCTTGACAAAATATTATTTGTTGCAGAGCAAAACTCTATAAGAATTTCGACCGGAAAGCTCAACGATATTTTGGCATATGCTACAAACAGAGTTCAGCCGCCGAGCGATAAAGGAAAGCGTTTGAAAATATATTATATGACCCAAGCGTCTACTAAACCACCTACATTTGTAACCTTTGTAAACAGAAAGGATCTTTTTCATTTTTCATATCAGCGATATATAGAAAATCAAATAAGGGAAACCTTTTCTCTTGAGGGAACTCCGATAAGATTTGTCATAAGAGAAAGGGCAAGAGACGACGTAAAATAGATAATTAGGTTAAGGGGGTAAATATAATGAGTTTATCTCAGATTTTAGCGCTTGTAATAGTGTTTGTCGCAGCATATCTTTTCGGAAGCTTAAATTCGGCAATAATAGTATGCAAGCTGCTAAAGCACGATGATATCAGAAAATACGGAAGTAAAAATGCAGGACTTACAAATGTTTTAAGAACGTATGGAAAGTCGGTTGCGCTTATAACCTTGCTATGCGATCTTTTTAAAGGTATTTTTGCTGTTACTTTGGCAAAAACTATTGTTGGAAACATGCTTGGAATTGTTTATTTCGGAGAGTATCTTTTTATTGGATATGTGGCAGGTCTTGCGGTTGTACTAGGCCATGTTTTTCCTATATATTACGGATTTCGAGGCGGAAAGGGAGTTTTGACCTCATGTACAACAATGCTTGCGATTGATCCTCTGAGTATGTCCATTGCGCTTTTGGTGTTTATTGTTGTGGTGATATTAACAAGATATGTATCTTTAGGTTCTATAATAGCAGCAGCTGTATATCCCATTGCAACGCTTATTACTCAGCTTTTGCTTGGCACCAAGGGAGTGCTTATAAATACAGCTTTTGCAGGTATGCTGGCGCTGATTGTAATAATTAAGCATCGCACGAATATAATCAGACTTGTAAAGGGAACGGAAAATAAGCTTGCACTAAAAAAATAATCGTAATGTTGAGGTGATATTATGGCGAATATAGTGATTTTAGGATCAGGCGGTTTTGGTTTATCACTTGCGGTGCTGTGTCATAACAGAGGACATAATGTTTGCGTATGGTCTAAGTTTAAAGACGAGATAGATACTATAAAAAGAACAGGCGAGCTGAAAGCAAAACTTCCGGGAGTAATGATTCCGGAAGAAATAGAACTTACAACCGATATATCCTGTGCTAAGGGCAAGGATATAGTGGTCGTTGGAATTCCGTCTGCATTCGTAAGAAGCGTTTGCCTTGAGGCGGCAGAATTTATTGATAAAAAAGCCGTTATTGTAAGCACTGCCAAAGGTATTGAAGATGGAAGTCTTAAGCGAATGAGCGAGGTTGTGAGTGAGTGTATTCCAAACAACACCGTTGTTGCTCTGACAGGTCCTTCTCATGCCGAGGAGATTGCAAGGGGAATACCTACTCTTATAGTTGCTGCCTGTGAAGATTTATCAACTGCTGTGTATGTTCAAAAGGAGCTTTCGAGTGAAACTTTGAGAATATATACAAGCGAGGATGTAATTGGCTGTGAAATCGGCGGGGCACTTAAAAATATTATAGCTCTTGCCGCAGGAATATGCGATGGAATGGGATATGGCGACAATACAAAAGCGGCTCTTATGACCAGAGGATTAAGCGAAATAAGACGTCTTGGAATTGCAATGGGTGGAAAGAGCGAAACATTTTCGGGACTTACAGGAATCGGTGATTTGATTGTCACCTGTACGAGTATGCATTCAAGAAACAGAAGAGCCGGAATCTTGATCGGAGAAGGAGTGGCTGTTTCGGATGCAATAAGAAGAGTTGGTACGGTAGAGGGTTATTACTGTGCAAAGACAGCGTATGAGTTGTCGAAAAAGCTTGGTGTAGAAATGCCGATAACCCAACAGCTTTACAATGTTTTAGAAAATGGAAAGGATGCTTTTACAAGTCTTAAAGAGCTTATGTTAAGACCAAGAGTATCGGAATAATACGGTTTATTACTTTGCGAAGGCAAAAATATTGTCTTCGCAATTTTTGTTTCACATAGGAAAAATCTTCTTTACAAAAATAGCTTTGTATGGTATACTTATACGAAAGGAATATAGGGCTTGAATAAGGAAATTTAAGCCTCTCGACGGACGTTAAAATGCAGGGAATCTTGTCCAAGTTCAATTGCAATGTTTTAAAAATTATGAAAGAGAGATGTGGTGCATTATGGAACCTTATTACAAAAGAATTCTTTTAAAGCTTAGCGGAGAAGCGCTTGCAGGCGATAAAAAATCAGGACTTGATTATGATGTTATAACAGCCTTCGGAAAAAGCATAAAAAAATGTGTTGATGCAGGCGTTGAAGTCGGTATTGTTGTAGGCGGCGGAAACTTTTGGAGAGGTCGTTCGAGCGGAGCGATGGACAGAACAAGGGCTGATCACATAGGAATGCTCGCAACAACAATGAATGCGCTTGCTGTTGCCGACGGACTTGAAAATTTGGGAGTTGAGGTAAGAGTTCAGACGGCTATATCAATGCGGGAGGTTGCAGAGCCTTATATAAGGAACAGAGCAATGCGGCACTTTGAAAAGGGAAGAGTAGTAATATTCGGCTGCGGAACAGGAAATCCATTTTTCTCAACGGATACTGCGGCTGCACTCAGAGCGGCTGAAATTGAAGCAGACATAATTTTAAAAGCAACTATGGTTGACGGAGTATATGATAAGGATCCGCATAAGTACGATGACGCAGTTAAGTACGACACCATAAGTTTTAATGATATACTTGCGAAGAATCTTGCTGTTATGGATTCTACAGCAGCGGCACTTTGTAAGGACAACGGTATTCCGATTTTGGTATTTAATTTAGAAAAACCTGATAATATCTACGATGCATGTATGGGTAAAAGCGTAGGTACAATCGTAAAATAATCTAAGTGCAAATGTCCCCCACCTCTAAGGCGGCGGGAGACATTTCAGAATTTCAGTGGGAGGAATAATCTCCCACTGAAACCCTGAGGAGCTAACGCTCCCGACACTGATTGCAATCGGTTGCAAGCTCTGCTCCTTGCAAGCAAAGCAGAGCGTTGCTCCGATTTAAAATAATTTTGACGGAGGAAACTACAATGAAAGAAGCAATTAATAAGTGTGAATCTAAAATGAACAAATCAATCGACGCTTTAAAAAATGAGTTTGCGTCAATAAGAGCAGGAAGAGCTAACCCTGCAATTCTTGATAGGGTTTTAGTCGATTATTACGGCGCTCCTACTCCGATTAACCAGATGGCAGCGGTTTCTGTAAGCGAAGCGAGAGTGCTTGTAATACAGCCTTGGGATAAGACAACATTAAAACCGATTGAAAAGGCTATTCAAGCTTCTGACATCGGAATCAATCCGACCAACGACGGAAATGTACTAAGACTTACATTCCCACAGCTCACAGAGGAGAGAAGAAAAGAGCTTGTTAAGGATATAAAGAAAATGGGCGAGGAGTCTAAGGTAGGCATTAGAAATATCCGCCGTGATGCAATGGAGAAGCTCAAGGCTCTCAAGAAGGACAACTCTATTACAGAGGATGAACAGAAGGACGGAGAAAAGAAAATTCAGAATCTAACTGATAATTTTGTAAAGAAAATTGATTCTTTAGTTGCTGACAAGGAAAAAGAGGTTCTTTCTATCTAATGGCGATTGACAGATTTAAAGGCGGAGAGGTGCCTGCTCATGTTGCCATAATCATGGACGGAAACGGTAGATGGGCAAAAAAAAGAGGACTTCCGAGAAAATTCGGACACCGTGAGGGCGCTAAGGTTTTCAGAAAGATAACTCGTCATGCGAAAAAAATCGGCATTAAGTATCTCACTCTTTATGCGTTTTCAACCGAAAATTGGAAGCGTCCTAAGGATGAAGTAGATGCCATTATGGAGCTTTTCGACAAGTATTTGGACGAGGTTAGAGATTTTGTTGAGGATAACATAAGAGTGTGCTTTATCGGTGACAGAACAAGGCTTGCCGAATCGCTTCAGAAAAAGATGAAAAGTGTGGAAGATGATTCAAAAGATTTTGATTCCATGACGCTTATTTTGGCAATTAATTACGGCGGACAGGATGAGATAACCCGTGCTGTAAAACGGATTGCCGAGAGAATAAAGTCCGGGGAAATTTCGGATGACGAGATAACACCCGAACTTATTGAGAAAAACCTTGATACAAAAGAATTTCCGCCGGTTGACCTTTTGATAAGACCGAGCGGTGAGCAGCGCTTGTCCAATTTTCTTATATGGCAGACGGCTTATGCGGAGTATGTTTTCTCTGATATTTTATGGCCTGATTACAAGCCTGCCGATTTGGAAGATGCAGTTTATGAGTATATGAAAAGAAACAGACGGTTTGGGGGAGTATAAGGATTGAAAACACGGATTATATCAGCCATGGTAGCAATAGTGATTGCGGTTGCCGTACTTTTGATGCATAATACAATTGTGCTGCAAGCTGCGGTATGCTTTTTAACTGTTGTTGCAATTTATGAGCTGGCAAGAGCAGCAGGACTTCAAAAATATAAGGTTTTAACAGTATCAAGTATGATTTTCGGAGGAAGCGTTCCGCTGGTATGGCTTGGTGCGGGAGTGTTTTTAAAAGACACAAGCTTTTTAAAATATCTAATACTTATTGAGACCTTTGTATATCTGTTGGTTTTATTCTCCTGTCTTTTGGCATATTATAAAACTATAAAATATGAGAAGCTGTTTTTTATAGGGTTTGAAACATTCTTTGTAACAGCAGCGATGTCGAGTCTGATTGTTATTCATATAGTTGACGGACTTATCGCAGTAATTTTAACTCTCTGTGCAGCGTGGCTCGCTGACAGCGGAGCATATTTCGCAGGGACATTTTTCGGACGTCACAAGCTTTGCCCTAACATAAGCCCGAAGAAAACGGTAGAGGGCGTGATCGGCGGAGTTATTTCAAACGGAATCATACTTTGTGTGGTTGCTTTTGTGTACAGCTTTATTAACGAAAGAGCGGATATAAACTATATTTTGCTGTTTGTCTTGGGATGCATTTGTGCGATTTTGGGACTTTTGGGAGATTTAAAGGCTTCCTTAATTAAAAGGCAGGCAGGAATTAAGGATTACGGAAATATAATGCCGGGACATGGC
The DNA here is from genome assembly GCA_902489475.1 of uncultured Oscillospiraceae bacterium. Taxonomy (GTDB): domain Bacteria; phylum Bacillota; class Clostridia; order Oscillospirales; family Ruminococcaceae; genus UMGS1601. The sequence continues at coordinate 101,255 of CABUAH010000001.1, forward strand.
GGAGTAATGGATCGCTTTGACAGCGTTTTGATTGTAGCACCGTTTATGGCAATGGCATTTTGGATGTTTGACATAATTTAGATTTTTGATAGGGGTGTAATTTACTGCACCCCTATTAAGTGTATATAGAGAAGGATTAATTTATGGAAAAGACGATTTCTATACTCGGCTCAACGGGTTCAATAGGAACTCAGTGCCTTGATATTGCAAGGAAGCATGGCTTTAAAGTTGCGGCTCTTTCAGCAAATAAGAATGTAGAGCTTCTTGTGAATCAGGCAAAGGAATTCAAGCCGAGAGTTGTGACGGTTTTTGATGAAAGCAAGGCTGATCTTGTGGCTGATTCTTTGAAGGAAACAGGCATTAAGGTTTTGTCCGGAATGGACGGACTGTGTGAAACAGCGGTTATGGATGACGTTGACATTTTAGTAAACTCTCTTGTTGGAATGGTTGGACTTAAGCCAACACTTTGCGCTATTCAAAAGGGAAGAGATATAGCTTTGGCAAACAAAGAAACGCTGGTTACCGGCGGAAAGCTCGTCACAGAAGCGGCGGCGCATAAGGGAGTTAAGCTTTTCCCGATTGATTCTGAGCACTCTGCGATTTTTCAGTGCTTACAGGGAAATGAAAAGAACAAAATTAAAAGGATAATTTTAACTGCTTCGGGCGGTCCTTTTTACGGTAAGAAAAAGAGCGAGCTTTGTAATGTTTCAGTAGAGCAGGCGCTAAACCATCCAAATTGGTCAATGGGAAATAAGATTACAATCGATTCGGCAACGCTTATGAACAAAGGTCTTGAATTTATTGAAGCTATGTGGCTGTTTGATTTAAAGCCGGAGCAGATTGAAATAGTTGTCCATAGAGAAAGCGTTATTCATTCGGCAGTAGAATATGAGGATAATTCTATTATTGCACAAATGGGAGTGCCTGACATGAAAATACCTATTCAGTACTCTCTTTTGTATCCACAACGAATTGACTGTCCGGTAAAAAGCCTATCACTTACCGATTACGGAACGCTTCATTTTGCCAGACCTGACCTTGAAACATTTGACTGCCTTGACGCTTGCATCAAAGCTATAACGATGGGCGGGATAATGCCGACACTTGTAAACGGAGCAAATGAAGCAGCGGTTGAGTTATTCTTGAATAATAAAATCGGATTTTTGCAAATTGGCGAGCTGGTTAAAAGTGTTTTGTCTGAATTCGAGAATAAAAGTGTACAGAATCTAGAAGACGTACTTAATGCAGACAAATTGGCGAGAGAATTCGTAAAGACTAAAATTTTGAACAAGGAGTAGAGATGGAAGCGTTTATAGGAATAATTATTGCAATTTTAGTTTTCGGACTTATCATTTTTATACATGAGCTTGGTCACTTTGTTGTTGCAAAGCTTTGCAAGGTTAAGGTGAATCAGTTTGCCCTCGGAATGGGACCTGCAATTTTTAAGTTTCAAAGGGGAGAAACTCTTTACGCACTAAGGCTTTTTCCATTCGGCGGATACTGCTCGATGGAGGGTGAGGATGATAAAAGCGACAACGAAAGAGCTTTTTGCAACAAAAAGGTGTGGCAAAGAATTTTAATAGTATGTGCCGGCGCAGTTATGAATCTCGTGCTTGGATTTATTGTTGTAATGGTTATGATTTCAACTCAGGATGCAATTACAAGCAATCAGATATCTTGGTTCGCTGATGATGCAGTTTCAAATCAAAATGGGCTTGCGTTAGGTGACAAAATAAAAAGCATTAACGGAATGCATATTTTTTCAGAGGTTGATATGTCATATCAGCTTCAGTCTGATGAGGACGGAGTATTTGATTTTACTGTAGAGCGAAACGGTGAAACAGTAGAGCTTAAGGATGTGAAGTTTGCACTCGATGAAACAGAGAACGGAAAAGTTTTGCATCTTGATTTTAAGGTGAATCCTATTGACATAACTCCGCTTTCGGTATGTGAATATACGGCAAAAACGAGTGTTTCTTACGCAAGGCTGGTACTGGTTTCTCTTAAGGATTTAGTACTTGGAAAATATAAAATAAACGATTTATCCGGACCTGTGGGAATAGTTTCGGTAATGAGCGAGGTGGTAGGAGCGAATGCAGGCTCATCGGGAATAGATTGGTATTCTCTTTTTCAGCAGCTTTTATCTTTAGCGGCGCTTATTACTATAAATGTCGGAATATTTAACCTGTTACCTCTTCCTGCTTTAGACGGCGGTCGGCTTATTTTCCTTATAATAGAAGCTATAAGGAGAAAGCCTGTTCCTGCGAAGTACGAGGGGTATGTACACGCCGCAGGTTTTGCGCTTTTGATGCTTTTGATGGTGTATATCACAGCGCATGACATATTTAAACTGTTTGGTTAATTTGGAGTTGTTATAAATGAGAAACGTAAGAAAAGTTAATGTCGGCGGACTTGTTTTAGACGGCAAAAAAATTTATATTCAATCAATGCTGAATGTTCCGTCAACTGATATAAAAGGAAGCGTGAATCAGGCTAAAAGGCTTGAAGCGGCAGGATGTGAGATAATAAGAGCGGCAATTCCTGATATGGATGCTGTGGCTTTGATACCCGAAATAAAAAAAGCGGTAGATATTCCGCTCGTTGCGGATATTCATTTCGATTACCGTCTTGCAATAGCCTCTGCGGATGCCGGCGTTGATAAAATAAGAATTAATCCCGGAAATATCGGTTCGAGGGAAAGAGTAAAAGCGGTAGTCGATAAGTGTAAGAGCAAAAAAATTCCTATAAGAATCGGAGTTAATTCCGGATCCTTGGAGAAAGAAATTTTAAATAAATATGGATCTCCGTGCGCTGATGCTTTAGTTGAAAGTGCTATGGGACACGTTAAGATTTTAGAAGAGCTTGACTTTTGTGACACAGTAATTTCAATAAAATCATCAAACGTAAAAACTATGATACAAAGCTATCGTAAGCTTTCGTCATTATGTGATTATCCTCTTCATCTTGGAGTTACAGAAGCCGGAACAGAGCGAATGGGACTTATAAAATCAGCAGTTGGAATAGGCTCTCTTTTACTGGATGGAATTGGCGAAACGATAAGAGTTTCGCTGACTGACGACCCTGTTTTAGAGGTCAAGGCAGCAAATGATATTTTAAAGGCGATAGGAAAAACAAAGGGCGTGAAAATTGTTTCGTGCCCTACCTGTGGAAGAACGAGAATAGATTTGATTTCTCTTGCTAAAGAAGTCGAGGAGAAAACACAAAATATAGATAAAGATATTACAGTTGCAGTAATGGGCTGTGTAGTTAATGGACCCGGCGAGGCAAGAGAAGCAGATATTGGCCTTGCAGGCGGAGATGGAGTTGCAGTGATTTTTAAAGGCGACGATGTTATAAAGAGGGTAAAAGAAGAGGATGCCGTATCTGAGCTTTTAGAGGAAATAGAAAAGCTGTAAATGCATCGTCATGAAAGGGAATAATAAATGGAGAAATTTTATCTTTCAAACTTTTTTGAGGAATATAAAAAACTGATACCGAGATCCTGCGAGAAAGCAAGAATTTTAAAGCTTTATACAAATGAAGCAAAAACTATGCTTAAGTGTGTATGTGCGTATGATTCACTTGCATCTTATATGGATGTAAAAACAACCGAAAAAAATCTTCGTGACGCTCTTTCGCTTGAACGCTTTGTGCTTGAGCCGCATTTTAATCCTAGTCTTTTTTGCGCCGAATATTTCTCTGAGATAGTTTTGTTTTTAAAGGACAAGTTTTCTGTTGTTAACGGTTTTTTTGACGGAGCAGAGGCGATGTTTTCTGATAATGTTCTTGAGATCTCTTTGGCAAACGGAGGATATAATCTTTTAAAGAGTGCAGGAATTGAAACTGCTTTGCCGGGACTTATTTACGATTTGTTTTCTATCCATGTTTCGGTTAAGTTTACGGGAACGCTCGGAATTGACAAACTTAAGGCGGAGCTTAATCATCAAAAAGCGCTTGAGAGTATTCCTGCACCTGAGTATATACCGCCTAAGGCTAAAAAAGATGATTCTGACGGCAATGTGTTTACTCATTGTGCCGTCGACTTTACAAGATATATGTTAGATGCTCAAAATGCAACAATTTTAAAGGGCAAGAAAATTACTTCTGATACAGAGCTTGTTAAGCTTAGCAATGTAGAAGTCGGGATGGAAAAGGTCTGCGTTTGGGGAGATGTTTTTTCTGTTGACACAAGAGAAACCAAAAGCGGAATGATCATCGCAAATATTTTTATCACAGACTATACAAACTCATACGCTGTAAAAATGCTTGGTTCTCCAAATAAAAGAGCCAGGCTTTCCAAGGACAAGCTTATCTCAATTTTAGATAACATAAAAAAAGGTTCAACAATAATTGTTCGGGGAAATGTTATAGAGGACACTTATGACCATACTTCTAACATTGATCCTGAGGATATTTTGTCGGTAAAGAGAATACTGAAAAAAGATACATATGACCAGAAGCGTGTAGAGCTTCACTGCCATACAAATATGTCGGCGATGGATGCTTTAACGCCTGCGGACAAGCTTGTAAGTCGTGCGTTTTCGTGGGGCCACAAGGCACTCGCTATAACGGACCACGGCGTATGTCAGGGATTTCCTGATGCTATGTACTGTGTTGATAAGATTAGAAAAGACGGTGGAGATTTTAAAGTCATTTACGGGATAGAAGCATATGAGGTAAACGACGACAACGGAGAGAATCCGCTTGAAGTAAAAAGACCGTACCATCAGATCATTCTTGTAAAAGATAAAGTTGGTCTAAAAAATTTGTATAAGCTTGTATCTTATTCAAATCTTAACTATTTTTACAAGCGTCCGAGAATACCAAAATCTGAGCTTATAAAGCATAGAGAGGGGCTTATTTTGGGAAGCGCCTGTGAAGCAGGAGAGGTAATTCAAGCTTATCTAAGAGGAGAACCGTATGAGAAAATAAAAGAGCTTGCAAGCTTTTATGACTATCTTGAAATTCAGCCCGTTTGCAACAATTCTTTTATGATCCGTTCGGATCGTGAGCCATATGATAAAATCAAATCTCAGCAGGATTTAATAGATATAAATTTGTTTATAGTAAAGCTCGGTGAGGATTTAAACAAGCCTGTTTGTGCAACGGGTGACGTTCATTTTATGGATGAATCGGACTCGTTGTTCAGAGCAATTTTGCAGGCAGGACAAGGCTACACTGATGCTGATCATCAGCCCCCGATATATTTTAAAACAACAGATGAAATGATGGCGGAGTTTACTCCGTATCTCGGAGAGGAAAAGGCAAGGGAAGTTGTTATTACAAACACAAATCTTATCGCCGATATGACAGACCCGGAGCTTCGTGCATTCCCTAAAGGAACATTTACTCCTCATATTGATGGAGCAAATGAAGAGCTTGAGGATATTTGCTGGAAAAGAGCGAAAGAAATTTACGGAGATCCTGTTCCGGAGATCGTTCACAAGCGTTTAAAAAGGGAGCTTGATTCCATTATAAAGCACGGTTTTGCAGTTTTGTATGTTATCGCAAAAAGACTTGTCGCAAATTCCGTTGAAAACGGGTATCAGGTCGGCTCTCGTGGATCGGTAGGTTCTTCGTTTGTAGCTTCAATGTCGGGAATTTCAGAGGTCAATCCTTTGATGCCGCATTATGTTTGTCCTGAGTGTAAGTATAGTGAGTTTATAACTGACGGTTCGGTAGGTTCGGGATATGATCTTCCACCTAAAAATTGTCCTAAGTGCGGCGCTGATCTTCATAGGGACGGACATGACATTCCGTTTGAAACGTTCTTAGGATTTAACGGCGATAAATCGCCTGATATTGATCTAAACTTTTCCGGTGATTATCAATCTAAGGCGCACAAATATACCGAGGAGCTTTTCGGACGTGATCACGTTTTTAAAGCCGGAACTATCGGTTCAATAGCTGAAAAAACGGCAAAGGGATTTGTTTTAAAATATCTTGAAGAAAGAGGACGAACTGCAAGTCCGGCGGAAATACAGCGCCTTGCAGCAGGCTGCACCGGAGTTAAAAGAACAACGGGACAGCATCCCGGCGGAATGGTTGTAATTCCGGATGAATATGAGGTTTACGACTTTACTCCGGTTCAGCATCCGGCGGAAAAAACTGACGTTGATATAATTACGACTCACTTTGACTTTAACTCCTTGCATGATACTATTCTAAAGCTTGACGAGCTTGGTCACGATGTTCCTACGCTTTATAAATATCTTGAGGATATGACCGGACTTGACATTACAAAAATAGATATGTCGGACGAAGCGGTTTATTCTCTGTTTACGTCTACCGAAGCACTTGGAGTAACTCCTGAGGAAATAGGTTCACAGACGGGAACTCTTGCAATTCCTGAAATGGGAACTCCGTTTGTAAGACAAATGCTTTTGGATGCAAACCCTCAGAATTTCTCGGATCTTTTGCAGATTTCCGGTTTGTCGCACGGAACTGACGTATGGCTCGGAAATGCACAAGAGCTTATTAAAAACGGTACCTGCACCATTTCTGAAGTAATAGGAACTCGTGACAGCATTATGACTTATCTGATCTACCATGGTGTTGATCCGTCACTTTCGTTTAAAATAATGGAGATAACGAGAAAAGGTAATGCGCCTAAGCTTTTAACTGATGAGATGAAGCAAAATATGCTTGATCACAGTGTTCCGCAATGGTATATTGATTCATGCTTAAAGATAAAGTATATGTTCCCTAAGGCTCACGCTGCTGCATATGTAACTGCGGCAATACGTTTAGCTTGGTTTAAGGTCCATCGTCCGCTTGAGTTTTATTCTGCTATTTTTACAGTAAGAGGAGAGGACTTCGACGCTGAAAGCGCAATGCAGGGAAAAGACGGAGTGCAGTTTAAAATCAAAGACTTAAAGCTGCGTGAAAATAAAACGGCTAAAGACGAGGGAACTCTTGAAACGCTTATGATAATCAATGAAATGCTTTGCAGAGGGTTTGAGTTTCTGCCAATAGATATAAATAAGAGCCATGCGACTATCTACAGAATTGAGGACGGAAAGCTCAGACTTCCGTTTATATCTATGCAGGGCGTCGGCGAAAACGCTGCAAAGAGCATATATGAAAAAGCTCAAAACGGTGACTTTTTGTCTATTGAGGAGTTCCAAAGCCAGTCCGGTGTTTCAAAAACTGTAATTGATACTCTTGAATCAATCGGAGCATTCGGCGATTTGCCGAAAAGTAATCAATATAGCTTGTTTAATTTTTAAAAGTACTTGACAAGCTAAAGCTTTTGTGTTATCATGCTAACATGATAATGTGATAGCACTTTAGCACAATAAAGCGAACAGCTTGCATATTGAGCATAGAATGGTATAGTTAGAATGGAGAGAAATAAATGAAAAGATACGAGCTTATAACTCCGGAGGGTACGAGGGATTTACTTTTTGACGAATGTCTTGCAAAAAGAGAAGCGGAAAAAAGACTTTCGGATATATTTATGAGCCATGGCTACAGCGAGGTTGTAACGACGGGAATTGAGTTTTACGATGTGTTTTCAAAAGGCTCAAGAACCGTTAAGCAGGAGGCTTTATATAAGCTTACAGATTCAAAGGGACGGCTTATTGTTTTGCGTCCTGATTCAACGATTCCTATTGCACGTCTTGTAGCGACAAGGCTTAAGGATTCATCACTCCCGCTCAGGCTTTATTATAATCAGCCGTATTTTGAAAACAATGCTCTTTTGAAAGGACATTCTGATGAGGTTACACAGGCTGGAATCGAGCTTATCGGAACGAAGTCAAGAAAGGCTGATTTTGAGGTATTATCTTTGGCTGTTGAAGCTCTTTCTGCTATTGATCCCCAGAATTTCAGAATTGAGATAGGAAATGTCGGAGTTTTTAAGGAGCTTGTAGCTCAGCTTAAGATAGACCATGAAACAGCGGAGCAGATAAGATATCTTATTGTCAATAAAAACTATCCTGCGTTAAACGATCTTTTGGATACCTTTGGTGACAGCGATGTTATAAGAGCTTTAAAGGAGCTCCCTCGTTTGTTTGGTAAAGAAGAGGTTTTTGAAAGAGTGGAAAAGCTTTTTGTAAACGAAACAATAAGAGATATTTTAGCTGACTTAAAATACGTTTATGAATCTCTGCTTACGCTGGGAATAAAGGACAACTTATCTGTCGATCTTGGTTCTGTAAACAAAATTGACTACTATACAGGACTAACTTTTAAAGGCTATATCGCAGGAATCGGCGAGGACGTATTGGCAGGTGGAAGATACAATCATCTTATTTCTGAATTTGGATACGATCAGCCGGCAACGGGATTTGGTATAAATGTAGACGCTTGTGCGTCGCTTATGCTCAAAAACGGAAGTGCTCCGAAAACCAAGGTGAGCGATGTTATAGTTTTCAGTGAGTTAAAAGATGTTATGAAAGCAATCGATTATTCAAATTCACTCGCAAAAAATGGAGTGGTAATCGAAAATTCGATTTTTGACACTTTTGAGGAAACAAAAGAATACGCCTTGAAGAAAGGAATTTCAAAGCTTGTGTTTGTGGCAGACGAAATAAAAGAATTTGATTTGAAAGGCGGTGCTATATAATGAAGCCTCTTAGAATTGCTTTAACAAAAGGCAGACTTGAAAAGGATACAGTATCGCTTTTTGAAAAAATAGGATATGACTGTACAGCGGTAAGGGAAAAGGGAAGAAAGCTTATTTTGCCTGTGTCGGACGGAAGGATTGAAGTTGTTTTGGCAAAGGCAAATGATGTTATTACATATGTTGAACACGGCGTTTGCGATATGGGAGTTGTAGGTAAGGACACCATTATGGAAATGGGCGGCTCTTTCTTCGAGCTTTGCGACTTAGGATTCGGTAAGTGCAGGTTTGCACTTGCAACCAAAAAAGGAAGTCCTTTTTACGGAGGGTATGGAATCAAAACAATAGCTACGAAATATCCAAATGTTGCGAGAGGATATTTTGAGAGCAAGGGAATGGATATAGAGGCTATAAAAATCGAGGGATCGGTAGAGCTTGCTCCGCTATTAGAGCTTTCGGACGGAATAGTTGATATAGTTGAAACTGGAACAACATTAAAGGAAAACGGGCTTGAGGTAATAGAAGATATTGCCCCGATTTCAGCAAGAGTTATAGTAAACCGAGTTTCGATGAAGCTTAGGCAAAAGGAAATTGAAGAGCTTTTAGAGTTAATGGAAAACAACAAGTAGAGGTGTAAACATGATAAGAAAAATATATGCTGACGGAAAGGCGGAAAAGGAGTTTTTCGCCGAGCTGGATAAGCGTTCAAGCGAAACAGATAAAAAAATAACCCAAACAGTAGGGGAGATAATTCAGAATGTAAAAACAAACGGCGACAGCGCCGTAAAAGAATATACAAAGAAATTTGACTGCGAAAGTCCTTTGTATTATGAGGTTCCAAGGGATGTTATAAACGACGCCTTGACAGATGCTTATGAAAATGATTATGAATTTGTTGAAGCGCTGCTGAATGCACAGGAAAACATTACCGAATTTCACCAAAGACAAAAATCTCAGTCGTTTATCGATGCTAAGGAAAATGGAGTTGTTTTGGGACAGCGTGTAAGAGGACTTGAAAGGGTAGGTCTTTATGTTCCGGGTGGTACGGCGGCTTATCCGTCAAGCGTTTTGATGAACGCAATTCCTGCAAAAATTGCAGGCGTAAAAGAAATTATAATGGTAACTCCTCCGCTTAAAAACGGAAAACCTAATAGAGATATTTTAATTGCAGCAGCAATCTGCGGAGTTGACAGAGTGTTTATGTGCGGCGGAGCACAGGCTGTTGCGGCGCTTGCATACGGTACAGAGGAAATTCCTAAGGTTGATAAAATCGTAGGTCCGGGAAACATATTTGTTGCTACTGCAAAGAAGGTTTTGTACGGTGTTGTTGATATTGATATGATAGCAGGACCGAGCGAAATTTTGATCGTGGCGGATGAAACTGCCGATCCGAAATACATAGCCGCCGACCTTATGAGTCAGGCTGAGCATGACAGACTCGCTTCGTCTATTTTAGTCACAACCTCTGAAGAGATTGCAGACGCAACTGTTAAAGAGCTTGAAATCCAGCTGGAATCGCTTTCAAGAAAGGATATAATAACAGAGGCTCTTACAAACCATGCCGCAATTATAATTTGCTCGGATAAATATACCGCTTGCGATATTGCAAACACTTTGTCGCCTGAGCATCTTGAGGTGCTGTTTGAAAATCCTATGGAGTATATCGGAAGACTTGATAATGCAGGAAGCGTCTTTTTAGGCTCGTATGCACCTGAACCGCTCGGAGATTATTATGCAGGACCGAACCACGTTTTACCGACAGGGAGAACAGCTAAGTTTTTCTCTCCGCTTTCAGTTAACAGCTTTGAAAAGCGTTCAAGCTTTATATACTATACTCGTGAAGCTTTAAGTGCGGCAAAGGACGATATTGTTACAATTGCAGAACGTGAGGGACTTACCGCTCACGCAAATGCTATAAAGGTTAGATTTTAGTTTTTGAAAGGATAATCTGTATGAAAAAATGGGAGGAGTATGTAAGAAGGGTAGTTCCCTATACACCCGGTGAACAGCCAAAGGATTCGGACATAATAAAGCTTAACACAAATGAAAATCCATATCCGCCATGTAACGGTGTTAAAGAACTTTTGAGCCATTATAATTATGATGATTTAAGACTTTATCCCGATCCGAACTCATCTGAGCTTGTTAATGCTCTTGCAAACAGCCTTAACGTTTCAAGTGAAAATGTTTTTGTTGGAGTAGGCTCTGACGATGTGATCTCAATGGCTTTTCTTACTTTTTTCGGAAGCGGTAAGCCGATACTTTTTCCTGATATTACATATTCCTTTTACGATGTATGGGCTGATGTGTACAAAATTCCGTACAAAACAAAACAGCTTGACAATGATTTTAAAATCAAAAACGAGGACTATTATGAGGAAAACGGCGGAATAATTTTTCCTAATCCAAATGCTCCTACAGGAGTTTATAAGGAGCTTTCCGAAATTGAAGATATTATAGCCGCAAACAAAGATTCTATTGTCATAATAGATGAAGCTTATATTGATTTCGGCGGAAAAAGCTGTGTGCCTCTTACAGAGAAATACGACAATCTTTTGGTTATCCGAACATTTTCAAAGTCAAGATCAATGGCAGGTGCAAGAATAGGATATGCAGTCGGAAACGAAAAGCTTATTAAGTATTTAAACGACGTAAAGTTTTCGATAAATTCTTATACAATGAATAGACTGTCTCAAGAATGCGGAGTAAAAGCTGTTCAGGATAAGGAATATTTTGAGAAAACTGTGGAAAAGATCGTTTCAACAAGAGAAAACGCAAAAACAAGACTTAAAGAGATGGGCTTCAGTTTTCCTGATTCCTATGCAAACTTTATTTTTGCAAGCCATAAGACAGTACCGGCAAGTGTAATTTTTGAGGAGTTGAAAAAGAGAAAGATTTTTGTTCGTTATTGGAACAAGCCGAGAATTGATAACTACCTTAGAATCACAATAGGTACCGACGAGGAAATGGAAGGGCTTTTTACAGCTTTAGGTGATATATTAAGCGAAAGGGGATAATCTCCCTAAATACTGCTTCAATAAGGGGCACCGCCCCGTTATTCAACAAGTGAACTAGGGACGAAGCCCCTTAGGGTTTCAGTAGGGGATTTATGTCCCCTACTGAAAGACGTAGATGACCGCCGCCTAAGAGGCGGGGGCCATCAGTTCACGGTTATCGTGTTTCGACTGTTGCAGTATTTTTCGAGAAGAATATCGCAGTTATCCTGTAATCTCGATGATTCGTTCGACAAGCATTTAATTGCATCTTTTAATTGTTCGTCTTGTTTCGTGGAATCTAGATAGTCTACAAAGACTACGGAAAGCCCGTATATCATGTCGGCTTGGGTTTTGATCTCTTCTATGTCGGTTATTGTGATATTCTTTTTCATTTGTTTTCTACCTTTCGTTAGTTATTAAATTACTGTAATAAAATCATAGCATATACGCAAATACAATACCAGTGGTGTTCTGTACAAATTTTCGTACATGTGCATGTGTGCGAAATTTGGCATATATGCCGAAAATAAAAGCGAAAAAATGCAAATAATTACTGGCTATTTTATTGCATTTAGTGATTTGATTACTGTAATTAAATCATATCATGAATTGGTATGTATTACAAGTGACGTTCTGTACAAATTTTAGTACAAAAACATGAACATGATTTTAGGCATTATGCTAAAAGGAGGATTAATATGAGAACTGCTGAAATTATCAGAAAGACAAAAGAAACGGATATTAAAGTATGTGTTGAACTTGACGGAGAGGGGCATGTCGATGTCTATACAGGTATCGGCTTCTTCGATCATATGCTGACCGCCTTAGGCGTTCACGCAGGGCTTGACCTGACGGTTAAAGTCAAAGGCGATTTATGTGTTGATGCTCATCATACCGTTGAGGACACAGGAATTGTTATAGGTCAGGCGCTTTGCAAAGCTCTTGGAGATAAAAAGGGAATCAAGCGTTACGGAAGTGCTTTTATTCCGATGGACGAAGCTTTGGGATTTTGTTCGCTGGATATAAGCGGCAGACCGTTTTTGGTATTTAACTCTGATTTTCACGGTGAAAAGATGGGTGAGATGGATACACAGCTTGTCGAGGAATTTTTCAGAGCATTAGCTTTTAACTCAGGCATAACTCTTCATTTAAAAAGTGAATACGGCAAAAATGATCACCACATCTGCGAGGCGCTGTTTAAAGCGTTTGCACACGCCTTAAAGGATGCCGCTCAGGTGGCAGGTGATGATGTCTTGTCAACAAAAGGAGTTCTTTAGATGATAGCTATTGTTGATTATGGAGCGGGAAATATATTCTCTGTTAAAAATGCGCTGGACTTTTTAGGAATTGAAAGCGTGCTTACAAGTGACAAAAGCGAGATCGAAGCAGCCGATGCAGTTATACTTCCCGGTGTCGGAGCATTTCCTTGGGCTATGCGAGAGCTGAAAAAGAGTGGATTGATAGATACAATCAAGCATGAAGCTCAAAGAAAGCCGTTTTTGGGTATATGTCTTGGAATGCAGCTTATTTTTGAAAAGGGCTTCGAGTTTGAGGAATGTGACGGCTTAGGGTTTATTCCGGGTAAGGTTGACAAAATCGAAGAGCCAAAGCTTATTGTTCCGCATATGGGTTGGAATAAGCTTGAGATTTTGATGAATGGATGTCCGTTACTTTTGGGACTTACCGGAGATGATTATGTTTATTTTGTGCATTCTTATAAGGCGTTCTCGGATGAAAAATATATAGCGGCATATTGTGAATACGGTGGAAGAGTTCCGGCTTTAGTGTGGGACGGTAAGTTTGTATACGGCGCACAGTTTCATCCTGAAAAGAGCGGAAAAATCGGGCTTAAGATTCTGCAAAACTTTGCAAATCTTGCAGATAAGGGGTGAAGAGAATGCTTGCAAAAAGAATTATACCGTGCCTCGATGTGCGTGACGGAAAGGTAGTTAAGGGAGTCAATTTTAAGGGAATAAAAGAGGTCGGAGATCCTGTAGAGTTTGCATATGAATACAATTTACAGGGCGCAGACGAGCTGGTCTTTTATGATATAACAGCTTCTCATGAGGGAAGGGGAGCGATGCTCGACGTTGTACGAAATACAGCAAAGAAAGTATTTATCCCTCTTACCGTCGGCGGCGGAATCAAAACAATTGACGATATAAGAGAAACTTTAAGAGCAGGAGCTGATAAGGTTTCTGTTAATTCCCAAGCAGTGCAAAATCCTGAGCTTATAAGGAAAGGCGCAGATATTTTCGGCAGACAATGTATCGTTGTCGGAATCGACGCCAAAAAGGTATCAAGCGGAAAATGGACAGTTTATATTAACGGCGGAAGAATTGATTACAAGCTTGATCTTATTGAATGGGTGAAGAAAATCGAACAGCTTGGCGCAGGGGAAATTTGCCTTAACTCAATTGATACCGACGGAGTTAGGGGCGGATATGATATAGATATGCTTAATGCTGTATGTGATAATGTAAACATTCCGGTTATAGCTTCGGGCGGATGCGGAAAAATCGAGCATTTTGCTGAAGCGTTTGAAAGAACAAATTGCTCGGCAGCACTTGCGGCATCACTTTTTCATTTTAAAGAGCTTACTTGCTCAGAGGTTAAGGAGTATCTTATAAACCGTGGCATTCCCATGCGCTCGGTAAACCATAATCTCGGACCGAGGTTGTTTTAAAGCTCAAAACTGCTACACCTCCTTTAAGTTGAAACTATATACTGTTGACAGTTACGGAGAAATGTAATATAATAAGGCTGTAATACAAAATTATATAACAGTATTCTGTAACACTTCAACTTTACATCTGCATTATATTACATAATACTGTAGTTTGTCAAGTAAAAGCTCTATTATTATTGCATAATTATGTAATTTTGTAGAGCTGTACAAAAGACGGGGTGTTTTTATGTGTAATATGTACAGTATAATAGAGGAACTATGTAAAGAAAGATCCATAACTGTTACTGAAATGTGCAGAGAACTGAAAATCAACAGAAGTTCCTTATCAGAACTTAAACAAGGGAGAGCGAAAAGCTTATCGGTTGATAAAACGATAAGAATAGCTGATTTCTTTTCAGTTTCTCCTGCGTATTTGACAGGTGATTCCGAAGAGAGAAATATCGGTTATGACAAGGAAATAACCGACACTGACTTAAAATTCGCTATTTTTAACAGTACAGAGAATATTACTGATGAAATGTTTGAAGAAGTTAAGCAGTTTGCAGAAATGGTTAAGTTGAGAGAAGAAGCAAAGAGGAAGAAAAATAAGACTTTGGAGTAATTCATGAAAAGAATAAAAATAGACATAAACAACTTAGATAAGTATTTTAAAAAGTCAGAGCTTATACCTGCCATTGCATTTGATATTGACACAAAGACAGTACTAATGCTTGCTTATATGAACAAGGAGAGCCTTAAAAAGACTCTTGAAACAGGGTATACTTGGTACTGGAGCCGTTCCCGTCAGGAGCTTTGGAACAAGGGCGCAACAAGCGGACATCTGCAAAAGGTTATATCTGTTTTCAGCGATTGTGATGATGATACATTGCTTTTGAATGTTAAACAGACGGGAGCTGCTTGCCATACAGGCTCTTACAGCTGTTTCTTTAATGAAATGTACAACGAGGAGGAAAAATAAAATGACTGTATACGAAGAGATTTTCGAGGTTATAAAAGAAAGAAAAAAGGATTATGAAAACGGTACAGCTCAGGAGAACAGCTATACCTGCTATCTGTTTGACAAGGGTGTAGATAAGATTTGTAAAAAGGTCGGAGAGGAAGCGACTGAAACTGTTATCGCCGCAAAAAACGGTGACAATGATGAGCTAAAAAATGAAATAAACGATCTTTTATATCACATAATGGTTTTGTGTGCAAACCAAGGGCTTGAGTGGAGCGAAATTGAAAAGGTTTTAGATGAAAGAAATGAAAAGATAGGGAACTTAAAGAAGTTTCATACAGTTGACAAAAACACATAATAATGTTTGTAACCACGGCAAGATGTCCCCCCCGCCTCTAAGGCGGCGGGAGGACATCTACGTCTTTCAGTAGGGGAATTAAAATCCCCCTCTGAAATCCTAAGGGGCTAACGCCCATGCCGCTTGTTGAATGACGGGGCGATGCCCCTTATTTAATACAAAACTGATCCGCCTAAAGTATAACCACTAAGGCGGATTTTAATTTTATGCACAAAAAATACGGAGCATGGAAAACCATACTCCGTAAAATTTTCGGTCGATTATCTAATCGCTTCTTTAACCTTAGCAGCCTTACCAACTCTATCTCTTAGATAGTAAAGCTTAGCTCTTCTCACGCGACCTTTTCTAACAATTTCAACCTTGTCAACAACAGGTGAATGAACAGGAAAAACTCTTTCGATTCCACAGCCGTGAGCAACTCTTCTTACTGTAAAAGTTTCGTTGATTCCGCCGTGTTTCTTAGCGATAACTGTTCCCTCAAATACCTGAATTCTTGACTTGTCGCCTTCCTTGATCTTAACGTGAACCTTAACGGTATCACCGATGTTGATCTCAGGAACTTCAGCCTTAAGGCTCGAATTTGAAATAAGTTTTAAAGCATCCACTTTAAATACCTCCTGTGTTTTTTCAGACATTCATACGCACTAAACCTTTTAATGCCAGAGGACTATCCGCTTTAATGTATATCGTTTGATATGCATTAACTCACGTCGAATTTCACGACGGATTTTCAAATGCCTTAA
The DNA here is from genome assembly GCA_902489475.1 of uncultured Oscillospiraceae bacterium. Taxonomy (GTDB): domain Bacteria; phylum Bacillota; class Clostridia; order Oscillospirales; family Ruminococcaceae; genus UMGS1601. The sequence continues at coordinate 117,547 of CABUAH010000001.1, forward strand.
CATTATACCACAATCATTTATAAATTGCAAGTGTTTTTTACCAAATTTTCGTTGATTGAATAAAAAGGTTCATTGTAAAATGAAATAGGACATATAGTAAAAGTCATAGCAGACGTGGTATAATGAAGTACCACACACCAAAAACCACGGAGG
>CABUAH010000002.1 GCA_902489475.1 uncultured Oscillospiraceae bacterium
CTCTTAAGGTGTCGCTGCGTCGGCACATGTCCGCCTACGCGACAATATTTTAAAAGTGTACTTTTTAGACAGATTGAGGGTGACATTTTTGTCACCCTATTTTTCAATAAAGGAAACGCAAATGATTGACAATAGACTTTTGAAATGCGCCGAATATGTTTGCGGCGGCGGTAAAGCTGCTGATATTGGAACGGACCATGCCTATCTCCCTGTATACCTGGCTAAAAACGGAATTTCTCCGTATGCTGTTGCCTGTGACATCAAGGACGGACCTCTTAATGCGGCAAAGGCAACAATTTCTGCAAACGGACTTGAGGATAGAATAACCGTCGTCAAATCTGACGGACTCGACAGCGTACCGCTTGACGGCATTACCGATGTTATTATTGCCGGAATGGGCGGAGAAATGATTTCGGATATTATAAGCCGATGCAGTTACTTAAAAACAAACAAGACAAATCTTGTGCTTCAGCCAATGACGAAAGCACACCATCTTCGCAAATTTTTGTGTGAAAACGGTTTTTACATAAAAAATGAATCCTCGGTATCATCCGGTGCTTTCTGTTACACAGTAATCAATGCCGAATACCAAGGTGGCAAAATAGAATATGACGATTATTTTTTGTATGTCGGAAAGCTGTCTAACAAATCCGATGACAACAGACGGTATTTATGCGAAACCTCAAAAAAGCTCAGAAGCGCTGCTCTCGGCATGCAAAAATCAAAGGATAAGTTTTTAAATAGTGAAAGACTTTTAAAGGTATCGGCTATGATCGACGAATTCTTGAAGGAGGGACAAAAATGACAGTAAAAGAAATTTACGATTATATAGATTCATTCGCTCCGTTTTGCGCTCAAGAAAGCTGGGACAACAGCGGCCTTTTGGTAGGTGAAGCTTCAAATGAAGTAAAAAGCATAATGCTATGCCTCGACATAACAAAAGAGGTAGCCTGCGAAGCAGTAGAAAAAAATGTTTCGCTTGTAATTTCTCATCATCCTGTCATTTTTTCTCCGCTTAAAGCTTTGATACCCAACAACCCTGCGGTAATTTTATCTGCCGGCGGTGTAAGTGCAATATGTATGCACACAAACTTTGATTTTGCAGATGACGGACTAAACGACTTTCTCGCAAAAAAACTCGATCTCGGAAAAATCATCGACGGCTCAATTGAAAACGAAACGGGACTTGGAAGAATAATTGAACTTAAAAGTCAAACCACTGCTTCTGATCTTGCAAAAAAGGTAAAGAAATCACTTGGAGCTAAGGCAGTAAGACTTAATTCACCGGAAAAAACGGTAAAGCGAGTCGGCGTAATCTCAGGCTCAGGTGCAGACTTCTATAAGCTTGCGATGGAAAAAGGCTGTGATGCTCTTATAACAGGAGATGTTAAACACAACCTATTTATTGATGCTCAAAATGACTGCTTTTCAATAATCGACGCAGGTCATTACTACACCGAAAATATAATAACAGAGTATTTGCTCGGCCGACTCAACGGACTTGCAAAAACAATCTTTATTGCCGAAAGCAACAAAGATGTAACTGAAATCATTTAACGAAAGAGAGGAGCAAATAAATGGCTCTTGACGGAGTTTTTTTAAGCCTTGTAAGGGACGAGCTTTTAAACTCCTTGGAGGATGCTAGAGTTGACAGAATACACCAGCCCTCAAAGGAAGAAATTATAATAAATTTCAGAACAAAACAAGGACCGCACAAAATACTTTTCAATGTAAACGCTTCACAGGCAAGAGTTCATGAAACGCATTTAAGCTTTGAAAATCCCAAGGCTCCGCCTATGTTCTGTATGTTTTTGAGAAAGCATCTTTCTTCGGGAAAGCTCATCTCAATTCGCCAAGACGGATTTGAAAGAATACTTTACTTTGATTTTGATTCGTCAAACGAAATGGGCGACATTGTAAGGCTTACGCTTATTATTGAAATAATGGGCAGACATTCAAATTTAATACTTATAAACTCTGACGGAAAAATTTTAGACAGTATTAAAAGAGTCAGTCAGGATGTTTCAAGCGTTCGTCCGATTTTGCCGGGAATGACTTATTGTCCTCCGCCGAAAGAAAAGCGGCTCAATATTTTTGAATTTAAAAACGACGAGCTGATTTATATTCTTGAAAAAAACAGCAAAAAGGATCTATCAAAAGTTTTACTTCACGCCTTTGAGGGAATCTCGCCTGTCATGGCAAGAGAAGCTGTTTTTTATGCTTCCAAAGCAGACGCCATGAGCTTTGAAGACCTAACGGACGGACAAAAGGATAAGCTTTGCTTTTTCTTTACAAACATCGCTGACCTTGTAAAAAGCAAAAAGAACAAGCTCGTCACTTTAAAGACAAAGGAAAATCAGCTTAAGGATTTTTGCTTTACAGATATTTTGCAGTATGGAGCTTTGATGGTGCGGAAGATTTTCTCTTCACCGAGCGAGCTTTTGGATTATTTTTTCGCAGAACGTGATCGTCTAAGCCGAACAAAACAACGTGCAGACGATTTGTTTAAACTTCTTATAAGCACAAGCGAGAGAATTAACAGAAGAATCTCCAATCAGCTCACCGAGCTTTTGGAATGCAAAAACCGTGATGATTACAAAAAAACGGGAGATCTTATAATCTCAAATATATATAAAATAAAAAAAGGCGACGGCGAGGTAATGCTAACCGACTATACGTCGGAAGATTTGCATGAAGTAAAGGTGTGCCTTGACAAACGGCTCACCCCACAGCAAAACGCTCAAAAATACTACAACGAGTACAAAAAATGTGATACGGCTGAAAAGATGCTTACTCGTCTTACCGAAGAGGGAAAACAGGAGCTGATTTACATTGACAGCGTTTTTGACGCATTGACGAGGGCTGATAGTGAAGCGGATATTTTGGCGCTTCGTGAGGAGCTTGATGAGCAGGGCTATTTAAGATTGCCGAGAAAGTCCAAAGCGAAGCCGCAAAAAATGCTTGCACCTCTTAAATTCAAAACATCGGGAGGCTTTGAGGTTTTGGTCGGAAGAAATAACCGTCAAAACGACAAGCTCACTTTAAAAGACAGCGAGAAAACAGACATTTGGCTTCACACTAAAGACATTCCCGGTTCACACGTTATCTTAAAAACCAGCGGTGCATCTCCGTCTGACACTGATATTGTACAAGCGGCTTGCATTGCGGCATATCATTCAAAGGCAAAGAATTCCTCATCTGTCGCTGTAGATTACACCTATGTAAAAAACGTAAAAAAGCCAAACGGTGCAAAACCCGGAATGGTGATTTTCACTGATAATAAAACGCTCTTTGTAACACCGGACGAGGAGCTTATCAAAGGATTGAAGTAAAGTGATACTAAATAAAAATTTTTTTGACAGGGACGTTTTAGACGTTGCACCCCGTCTTGTCGGTAAACGGCTTGTCACAAACATAGGCGATCAAAAGCGTTCGCTTATCATAACCGAAACGGAAGCTTACCGAGGTGAAGAAGATACAGCCTGCCATGCGTCAAAGGGGAAAACCAAGAGAACTGAAATCCTTTACCGTGACAGTGGAACTATTTACATCTATCTCTGTTACGGAATGCACTGGCTTTTGAATTTTGTCACAGGCGGAAAGGATAACCCTCAGGCAGTTTTAATACGAGCTTGTGAGGGAAAATACAACGGACCTGCAAAACTCACAAAGTACCTTGGCATAACAGGTGAGCTTAACGGTGAAAACATTTTCGACAATCCCCAAATTTGGGTCGAGGGCACAGGAGAAATCTGCAAAATCAAAACGGACAAGAGAGTCGGCATAGATTATGCTACAGAAAAATACAGGAATATAAAATGGCGGTTTATTAAAAATTAGATAAAATATTAAAGCGGCAAGGAAAAATCCCTGCCGCTTTACGTTTTTATTAATAAATATTTTTTTCTACAGCTCCCGAAATGACAAGCCCGTCTAAACCAAGCTCCATATACTCCCTTTTACTTGAGGTAAAATAAATCGGATCTATTGTTTTGCTGTTAGATGAAAGCTGTTCTATGTACTGTATAATTTCAGGTGACTCTATGCTTGAAAAGCAATAGCTGTTATAAAACTCTGAAATTAAATTCTTATCCACCGCCATATACTCCGGACAGGTTATCTTCATATTCAAATACCCTTCCGTATTAGAAAAAGTAACTGAAAACCTTGAATTTTCAAACTTAAATCTATAATCAAGCGACGGCTGTTTCGAGCGATCGCTCTCTTCTATTTCCAGATTATTTTCCTTGGCAAACTCTTTAACTTTTTTATCTATATCATCGAATCTTTTCTCAGATTCCTCAGCGGTTTCATCTGTATAAAACAAAGTCAAAAACCCATTAGTATAAGTCTTAAGCGGTGTTGCAAACAGTATTACAGCGATAAGTGCAAATGCTGCAAAAACAATGACCAATATCAAAACCCATCTCGGCTTTTTCTTTTTATTCAAGTACAAATCCCCCTTTTAAAAAACTTGGATTTTACAAATTGTAACATATTTTTCTTAAAAAAGCAAATTTTGTCACTTTTGAGAACATACTGCGAGTTTGAATTTTCCTCTTTTTGCGAAAATTATTTATTTTCTCTCTTGACAACGACAGAAAAAGTGATATAATTTTTATTAGTTAAATGCAATGATGGGTGCAGGATTCCCTGCGATTATCGGTTAAAATGCTTTCAGAGAAACGGCGTTTGGTGTGAGCCGTTACATTTTCCCGCTATTCATCCGCCCTGAGCTGACGCCCTAAAGACACTGTCAACTAAGGCTGTTCGGTTTCCTCCGTTATCGGGAAGCATATTGTTGGATATGCATAAGCGGTCGCTTTTGGCGGCAATAAGAGTGGTACCACGGAGTAATCAACTTCGCCTCTTGAATTTGAGGCGGAGTTTTTATTTTGCCATAATTTTTTAAAGGAGAGTTTTTATGCTGACGCTTGACAAAATTTATCACGCTTCTTTTGTTTTAAAGGAAGCAATCAGAAACACCGACGTTATCTATGCGCCGAAGATGAGTAAGAATTGCAAGGTTTATTTAAAAACCGAGAACTTGCAAACAACTGGTTCTTTTAAAGTAAGAGGAGCTTACTATAAGATCTCTCAGCTTACCGAAGAAGAAAAGTCAAAGGGCGTTATTGCCTGCTCGGCAGGAAATCATGCGCAGGGCGTTGCTCTTGCTGCAACAAAAAGCGGGATCAAATCAATAATATGCCTTCCCGACGGCGCTCCCATTTCAAAGGTTGAGGCAACAAAAGCTTACGGAGCAGAGGTTTGCCTTGTGCCGGGGGTTTATGACGATGCTTATCAGAAAGCACTGCAATTAAAGGATGAAAAAGGCTATACATTTATACATCCGTTTAATGACGAAAACGTAATTGCCGGTCAGGGAACAATCGGACTTGAGCTTTTAAATCAGCTTCCTGACGTTGATGCTGTAATAGTCCCTATCGGAGGCGGCGGACTCATCTCAGGTGTAGCATTTGCAATAAAACAGCTAAATCCTAAGGTTAAAGTCTATGGAGTTCAGGCTCAGGGAGCCGCAAGTATGCTGACATCAATCAAACACCATAAAGTGGAATGTCTTGAAAGCGTATCCACAATTGCTGACGGAATCGCAGTTAAAGAACCGGGCGATCTCACTTTCGAGCTTGTAGGCAAATACGTTGACGACATTGTAACGGTAAACGACGATGAAATTTCAACAGCTATTCTCACTCTTATGGAACAGCAAAAGCTTGTTGTCGAGGGTGCAGGCGCAGTTGCCGTTGCAGCAGTACTTTTTGATAAGCTTCCTATAGAAGGTAAGAAAGTTGCCTGCCTGCTTTCCGGCGGTAACATTGACGTTACAATTCTTTCGAGGGTTATCAAAAGAGGTCTTATTATGACCGGAAGAACTGCACAGCTTATGATCGAGCTTATTGATAAGCCGGGACAGCTCAAAGGCGTTGCCGATATTATTGCCGCTCTCGGCGGAAATGTCATTTCTATTCACCATGAAAGAGCAAACGAAGGTCAAGACGTTAACGGCTGCTTCTTAAGAATCGTTTTAGAAACAAAAAATCAAGAGCATATTGACGAAATAACATCGGCGCTTAAAAATGCCGGATATCATCTTTGTTAAAAAAGGAGTTTTTACAATGGAAAAAGTTTACACACCAAACGCACCTGAGGCACTCGGCCCTTATTCACAGGCTGTGAAAACGGGAAATCTTGTTTTTACATCGGGGCAAATCGCAATCAATCCCGAAACCAATGCTGTTGACGGCAAAACTATTGAAGAACAGACAGCACAGGTAATGAAAAACCTTACCGCCGTCTTGAAAGCTGCCGGAACAACTCCGCAAAAGGCTGTAAAAACTGTATGTTTTTTAAAGAACATGTCTGACTTTGCGGCTTTCAATGCAATTTACGGTGAAACCTTTACCGAAAAACCGGCTAGAAGCTGTGTTGCAGTAAAGGAGCTTCCAAAGGATGTTTTAGTTGAGGTTGAAGTTATCGCAGAGGTTTAAGCGATTTAAATATTAATAGAAATACTGAAAGGCAGGTTTTTATACCTGCCTTTAATATTAGCAATAATCGACAATGATTAATGCATAATTCGGAATGCGTAATTACTAAGTTGGAACGAACTTTGTGATAATTAAACGCATTTGGGTGCATTCCCGTCAGGAGCTAGCTTGAACATACGGGGTAAACTTTGGTGTACAAGGTCAAGCTTTACTTTATGACAAGTGACTTGACATCAGGCAGTGTTAGAACTCACAAACCGGCAATCAAGCACTCCAGCGAAGTTTTCTAATGATAGATACTTTCCAAAAAATCGAAATTCTTCTAGACCTCAAAGTGTAAAAGTAAAGAAAAAGGGGAAAAGGGTGTTGGAAAGAGAGTGCAGAGGGAAAACCAAAGGGAAAAGGGGGAAACTCTTTACTTTTATTGAGTTTTGTTAGTGTCCCACTTTTCCATAGGTTGTCCCTCTGCAAGAGGCTATACTAATTCGTAATGCAGAATGCGGAGTGCGGAATCAGGTCAAAGGCAGCTTATGCCTTGTAGTTAAAAACATAGTTAGCTGTTGTGTCTATCCTCTCATGCAAAGGGACAACCTAAGAAGAGAGGAAGGATAATAAAACCCACCAAAACCAGAGGGACTTCCCCTCTTCTTTGGTTTTCCCTTTCCGAACTCCTTTCCAACATCATCTCCCTATGCCCTCTGTTTTTGAATTTTGAGACAAAGGAAAATTTGAGAGAGCCAAATCCACCACGTTTTTGGATTTGGCGTGAAGTTTGACCGTATGTACAAGCTAGCTCCTGACGGGAATGTGCCGGAATGCGTTCTATTAAATTAATTGTATCAAAGTTTGATTTTAATTTTAAATTCCGAATTAATATGATGACGGGCGATGCCCCTATTTAACGGTAAAAGTAATAAAGGCAGGTTTTTATACCTGCCTTTTTCGTTTGCAACAATTGACTACCATTAAATATAAAATAAAGACAAAAAATCCCGACAGATTTTTCTATCGGGATAATCTTATTGAAATTATTACAGTTTCTTTGTTACTTCGTTACTTCATAATTTGGGTATGCACACGTATAATCGCCACTCTTGTATTCTAACGCAGTTACCTTACCACCAGTAATAGTAAGCGAAGTAATATCTCCTTCAACCTCAGCTAATTCTGTAATGTCAGTTTCACCAACAACATAAGCAGTTACTTTACCATCAGCATCTGTAGTTGAAGATGAAGCCACACCGTCACCAAAACTAATTGTTGCATTCTTATACTTTGCATATGCTTCCGATGACAGAGTCTGAGCAGCTGTTGCAACTGATCTTGTTTCCGAAATGATTGAATTCTCTCTTGACTTATCAATGTATCCGATAAGTGATGGGATCAAGATTGCAGCCATAATAGCCAAAATAACAAGTACTACGATAACTTCAACAAGTGTGAAGCCCTTTTGATTTTTCTTCATTTTCATAAGCTTTTTCATTAGAAAAAACCTCCTCAAGTTTATATTTTCACTGGAATTAATTATGTAAAATACCAATGATTAGATTATGTGTATATTATAGCAAAACTCTTAAAAAAAGTCAACGCTATATAAAAAAATACAGTAGTAAAAATAGTTTTTCGTTAATTATCAGCAAATCGCTACCGCATAAGTTGGGCATTATGCACAAAACACATTACAGTAACGCAGATTAATATACAATAGCATCCATTACTTTAAAACCGAAACTGCGTCAGAAATTGTTTTTTCAAGCGCTTGTTCAGCATACAAGTCAACCTGTTTCTTATCCTTTTCTTCATGGGTAAGATTGCCCGCTCCGCCGATACATCCGCCGACGCAAGCCATTCCCTCGATAAAGTTGTTCTTTCTTATTCCCTTCGACGCTAACAGAAGTGCCTTTTTGCATTCTTCTATTCCGTTGCAGACAATAGGATTTAGCTCCATCTCAAGATTTTGCTCTTTGACCGCCTGTTTTACAGCGTCAGTAACTCCTCCGCTTCTCGCAAAAATTCGTCCGAAATACGAAGCGTTGTCAAGTGCTTCCTCATCAAGTTCCGCAATTGGAATATCTCTTGAGTCTATAAGCGCCTGAAGTTCTTCAAAAGTAAGAGCATAGTCCACAATGTCTTTGACTTCATCACGCTGAACCTCCATTTTCTTAGCGGTACAAGGTCCGATGAAAATAACCTTTGAGGTAGGATCTATTGTTTTTATATACTGTGAAATTTTTGCCATTGGAGATAGGTTGTGAGATATATTATCAACAAGAGTAGGGTAAAACTTGTGAATATACTCAACAAATGCCGGGCAGCAGCTCGTAGTTAAAAAGCCCTTTTCCGAAAGCTCCTTAGACTCTTCAAGAGCAACCATATCAGCTCCGAGTGCCGCTTCGACAACATTATGGAATCCAAGCTTTTTGATTGCTGCAACTACCTGCCCTGTTTTGGCATATGTAAACTGTGCGTTAATTGCAGGAGCAACAACCGCATAGACCTTATAATTTTTGTTATTATTGCTTTCTTTCAAAACCTTTATAACATCGGTAATGCTTGATTTATCCATACAAGCTCCGAAAGGACACATATAAACACAAGCACCGCAGGAAATACACTTATCATTGTCAATGCTTGCCGCATACGTTTCCTTGTCCATTCCTATTGCACCGACTTTACAAGCCTTTTCGCAAGGACGCTTAAAGTCCTGAATAGCCGAATACGGACAAGCTGCCGCACATTTTCCACAATTCACGCATTTATCCTTGTCAATAACAGCCTTTTGATTTTTGTCAAATGAAATAGCGTTGACCTTGCAGGCGTCCTCACATCGGTGAGCGATACAGCCACGGCACGACTCAGTAACTTTATATCCTCCGAGCGGACATTCGTCGCAGGCAATATCAATAACCTCAATGACATTTGGGTTATCCTTATTACCGCCGCAGGCAAGCTTTATTCGCTCGGAAACTATTGCCCTTTCCTTATAAATACAACATCTCATTGTAGGTTCTTTTCCCTTAACGACTGTCTTTGCAATGTCGTTAAAATGCTCAAAAACCAAGCTGTCATTCCATGCATGACGAGCAACCTCACGCAGAACCTTATATTTTAAATATTGAACTTGAGTATCAAATTTCCTGGTTTTCATAAATCATCCTCTTAATATTAAAAATAACTGACTTTAATTCTCTTTCCCATATCTTTTAAGCATTTTGAAAGCTCACCGACAAGATTCATCTTAATATTGAAATTTATCGGAAGATTTGGATTTTGGTGTGCCGGATTCACAGCCATTCCGACAAAAAAGTTTATGTCCGTTGCTTCCTCAAACAACATTCTCGATATTTGAGAAGCTCCGTCTTTTTTGCTTGACCATTGATTATACTCTTCATTTGAATCAAGATAGCTTTTAGCATTTTCAAGCACCTTACTTATTGTGATTACTCCCTCAGTAGTAAGATCTACGCCCTCAATTTTTGCAATAGGCGGAATTTCAGGATCAAAGTAATCAAGCAACGGAACGACCTCCTTGCCGAGAAACTCTGCAGCAAGCTTTGACGTAGTTCCTCCGCACACGATATGCTTTCCCTCTTTCGAGAAAAAAAGCGTGTGCATTTTCTTTAACTCCTCCGGTTTTGAAGGAGGTCCTATCATAAGATTGATTGATTCTCTTTTTCTGATTTTTATCGCACCAACCGTTGTATCGTCACCGGCATGGTACCCGTAAAGGCGATGGCACTCATCAAGAATAAGAGTGGCTATTGTTTTAGCAGTATATTCTTTTGTATAAAAGGCTTCGGCAAAATCAATTATATTATCCCTCTGCCAGCCGTAATTAAGCTCAAGACCCACGCCCGCATATATTGCACCGTCACTCATTGCGATAAAAACATCGTCTAGCTCAAGCTTAAGCTTTGCTCTGTAAATCTGCTTGCCGCCGATTTCCGTAATCGTTTGAGGATAGTCGTAATTCTTTCCGTTCCTCAAAAGTATAACATGAGGGTTGTCAAACTGAATTATCTCAGCCTCTTCATTATTAACAACACGTATTATTGTAAATGTTGAGTATGCAACCTTCCTTACCTCACATACAGGAAGAGTTGCAGCAATTGTAGCAACACAATCCTCAACGCTCATATTCGCCGCCATCATAGTTGAGATGATCTTTGAAGTGAGTGTTGATAAAATACATGCCTTAACTCCGCTTCCGAGTCCGTCAGCCAAAACCATTACAAACGAATTTTCACCCTGCTCAATAATCTCAATATGATCTCCGCAAAGCTGCTCGCCGAACTTGTTTATGCTGTGATAGCCGATCTCCGTACAAAGATTATTCATTAGTTAAATTCTCCTTTAACTTGGTAAGCGCAATCTTTGTTTCTGCTGTTGTTTCTCCTAAAAGAGAAGCTATTTCCTGAACAACACGCATTTGTTTTTCGATCACCTTATCTGTAATCTCAACCGTGCTTTGCGCATCTTCAATACGCTTTTCGTGTTCAAGCTCATTTTCGGTAACATCTCTCATTATTCCGATTATTATGTGATAACTCTTATCGTAGATTATCGTTTCTTCTATGTATTTATTATAATCGGCAAGATAAACCTTTTCGTTTCTTATATCACGCCCACTAGAAAGCACCTGCATAAACTTAGACGGATCTAAGATTCTGACAACAGGGTTTCCCAAAACATCATCCGAGCTTTTTATGTTCATTATGGATTTTGCAGCAGCGTTTATCTGCTGAACTTCAAAATCCTCATTTAAAACGATAATGCCATTAGGAGTGTTTCCTATTATCGTATCAGAAAAGGACTCCGCCTTATCTTTCAAATACGGCATACACATCTCTAAATTTGCCTTGCCCTGCAATACCGCAACTGCTTTTTCCCGACAGGTGTCATATCCGCAGCTTCCGCAGTTTAACTCATGCTCAGGACGGGTTTTACCCATTCTATGCAATATTTCTTCAACGGCTTTGCTTCCCGGCATATTTTTGTTTACGCCAACATAAGAAATCTGTTTCTTAAGCGATTCAGACTCAGGCTGTGAAACATCAAAATCCTCTTTGGCTGCATATCTGTTTACAGCAAGAGTATTTTTTATAAGCTTTTCGGAATTGTGGCTCATTACAGGTCCGTTTATACAGCTTCCCGCACAGGCTGACATTTCAATAAAGCAGTTTTTCATGCCGCCGTTTTTAATATCTTCAAGTGCTGCTATACAATTGTCAATTCCGTCCACTGCAATATATGTATAATCCTTATTATCGCAGTCCATAGACTTTAAAATACCGGTAGTTGTCGGAAATAGTCTTGCTTTTCCTCCGCCGGCTTTATCCTCGCACTCGCACATCTCAATTCCCTCACTAGAAAGCCATTCGTCAAGCTCTTCAAAAGTGAGAACAGCGTCCACCATTTCGGGATATTTATCAGCTTCGTCTTTTTTTGAAATGCAAGGCCCTATAAACACCGTCTTTGCGCCGTCATGTTCATTCTTTATCTTCTCACAGTGTGCTTGCATCGGCGATTTGATTTTCGCAAGATACTCAAGTGCCTCCGGATAATATTTCTGTATAAGCGTATTTACAGAATGGCAACATGAAGATATAATAATCTCCTTATCGCCGTTATTTACCATTTTATCATATTCTTTTTTTACGATTGTCGCTCCGACTGCTGTTTCTTCTGCACCCTTAAAGCCAAGCTTTTTTAGTGCATTTTCAACTGAAGTTATATTCATGTTCTCGTAATTTGCCACAAATGACGGAGCAATGCTTGCAAAAACATCCTCATTTTTTACAAGCATCTCCTTAACCTCATCAATATCATTTCTGATTTCCTTTGCCGACTGAGGGCATACCGTATAACACTTTCCGCAAAGTATACACTCTTCCTCAACTATCGACGCCTGATTGTCAGAAAACTTTATGGCTTTTATAGGGCAGTAACGAATACATTTATAACAATTCTTACAGTCGTTTCTCTTTGAAACAAGAGCCCTTGTACCACGCATTTATCTCTTCCCCCGTAATTTATGTCAAGCTTTTAAACCTTTGACTTAATTTCGTTCTCAAAGAAAGAGTCTACATTATCGGGATTTACTGATTTAACAACTCCGTCAACTGTTACCGATACGCCGTTTTGACAATTCCCCATGCAAAATGCGCCGCCAAGCTCAACCTTATCCTGAAGATTGTTTTCCTTTACAAGCGCTTGAAGCGATTCAACTACTTGTCTTGAGCCTTTTAAATGACAGGAGCTTCCGATACATATTGTAACTTTCATTGAACTGTCCTTTCTCTGATTACTCGTAATCTACAACATTTACCCAATTCAAAAGAAGTTCTCTCTCCTCAGGATTTCCTTTTACAGACTGCGAAGCTGCTACTATCGGCATCCACTGCTGTACATACTGTTTTGCCGTATCGCTCTTTTCGCAGAACATATTAAGATACTTTTCAGCAAGCTCATTCTGTCCCGAAAGAACAAACAAAAGATATGTTCTTGCAGCATCAGCAGAAGCATTTCCCTGTGTTGCGTGCGACCAGTCCAAAACATAAAGCTCACCATCCGGTGTTACAATGATATTTGACGGGTTAAAATCTCCGTGACAAACCTTGTTATGCTTTGGCATAGCATCAAGACGTGTATGGAGCTCATATCTTGTCGTTGCGTCAAGATCAGTCTGAGAAATCTTAGCCTGCATCTTATCTTTAAGCTTATTTAAGTTAAAGCAAGTCTTTGACTGAACCTCAAGTTGAAGATCAACAAACATTTCAAGGTATTCATCGGTCTTTTCAGGGTTTTCTTCCATGAGCTGAGCCAAAGTTTTTCCGTCAATATACTCTAAAACTATAGCCCACTTTCCTTCGATCTTTTTAACCTCTAAAACTTTTGGAATCTTAAGTCCTGTTTCTTCAATTCTTGCTGTGTTAAGTGCCTCGTTTAAAATATCGTACTTTTTAAACTCTTCGTTAAACACCTTAACTGTAGTACCGCCGTCCCTGTAAATGGTCTTGGTATTTCTTACAGCCAACACCTTCTCAAACTCCATAATAATATCCTCCTTTATTATACTAATCATTTTTAATCATAAGTCAGCATCTCTTGATATATGCATGTTTATCATATACCGCACCATTATTATAATATATTTTGTGCAATTTAGCAAGAGGTTTTCTATCGTTTATTAAAAATTTCAGCAGAAAAGCCAAAACCTTCTGCTGAAATTCTTGTGACTTATTGTATTACTCTCCGTAGTAAGCCTTGAGATACATTTCCTTGATTTCCTTCATAAGAGGATATCTCGGATTTGCACCTGTGCACTGGTCATCGAATGCGTCCTCAACCATGCTGTCAAGATTATCCAAGAAATACTTCTCGTCAACGCCGTAATCCTTAATTGTCTTCTTAATTCCAACCTTAGCCTTAAGCTCTTCAATAGCATCAATAAACTTCTCAAGTGTTTCTTCATCGTTCTTTCCACAGATTCCGATAAAGTGAGCACACTCAGCATATCTCTCTAAAGTGTGAGGATACTGATACTGTGAGAATGTTCCCATCTTTCTAGGAGCTGTTGCTACGTTAAATCTCATAACCTCTGTGATAAGGAGAGCGTTAGCTACTCCGTGAGGGAGGTGATGATAAGAACCGAGCTTATGAGCCATAGAGTGGCAAACACCCAAAAATGCGTTAGCGAACGCCATACCTGCCATAGTTGATGCGTCAGCCATCTTTTCTCTTGCAATTACGTCATGTCCGTTTTCATACGCATCAGGGAGATATGTGAAGATATTCTTAATTGACTTAAGAGCAAGACCGTCTGTGTAATCTGTTGCCATAACTGAAGCATATGCCTCAAGAGCATGAGTTAACGCATCAATACCGGAAGCAGATGTAAGCCCCTTAGGAGCGCTTATCATGTTGTCTGTATCGATGATAGCCATGTTCGGCATAAGCTGATAATCAGCCAAAGGATATTTTGTTCCTGTCTTTTCGTCTGTGATAACTGCGAAAGGAGTTACCTCAGAACCTGTACCTGATGAAGTAGGAACAGCGATAAAGTATGCCTTTTCACCCATCTTAGGGAATGTGTAAACACGCTTACGAATATCAATAAATCTCATTGCCATGTCCATAAAGTCAGCATCCGGATGCTCATAAAGAACCCACATGATCTTACCTGCGTCCATTGCTGAACCTCCGCCCATTGCGATGATGCAGTCAGGCTCGAACGCTGTCATTGCCTTTGCACCCTCCATAGCGTTAGCCAAAGTCGGATCAGGCTGTACGTTTGAGAATGTTGTATGAACGATTCCCATTGAATCGAGCTTATCCTCGATAGGCTTCGTGTATCCGTTCTTGTAAAGGAACGAGTCAGTTACGATAAATGCTCTCTTTTTGCCCATTACATTCTTAAGCTCATCAAGGGCAACAGGCAAACAGCCCTTCTTAAAGTAAACCTTTTCAGGTGCTCTGAACCAAAGCATATTCTCTCTCCTCTCGGCAACTGTCTTAATGTTTATTAAGTGCTTAACTCCAACGTTTTCAGAAACTGAGTTTCCGCCCCATGAACCGCATCCCAAAGTCAACGAAGGAGCAAGATTGAAGTTATAAAGGTCACCGATTCCGCCGTGTGAAGAAGGTGTGTTTACAAGAATACGACATGTTTTCATCTTAAGAGCAAATGCATCGATCTTTTCTCTTTCAGTTACAGCATTTACATACAATGAAGAAGTATGTCCGAATCCGCCGTCCTGAACAAGTCTGTCAGCCTTTTCCATAGCGTCCTCAAAATTCTTAGCCTTGTACATTGCAAGTACAGGAGAAAGCTTTTCATGTGCAAACTCTTCGGAAATGTCAACGCTTGTTACCTCTCCGATAAGAATCTTTGTATCAGGGTCTACTGTAACTCCTGCAAGCTCAGCAATTTTAGCGGCAGACTGTCCAACGATTTTTGCATTCAATGCGCCATTGATTATAATTGTCTTTCTTACCTTTTCTGTTTCCGCCTTTGTTAGGAAGTAGCATCCCCTTGCCTTAAATTCAGCCTTAACTTCTGAGTAAATATCACTTAAAACGATAACCGACTGCTCTGAAGCACAAATCATACCGTTATCAAATGTCTTAGAATGAATAATAGAGTTCACTGCAAGCTTAATGTCCGCTGTGTCGTCAATTACAGCAGGTGTATTACCCGCACCAACTCCGAGAGCAGGCTTTCCGCTTGAATAAGCAGCCTTAACCATTCCCGGTCCTCCTGTTGCGAGGATTATGTCCGCTTCCTTCATAACTGTGTTTGTAAGCTCAAGCGAAGGAACATCTATCCAAGCAATAATTCCCTTAGGAGCTCCTGCTGCAACAGCTGCATCTAAAACCACCTTAGCAGCTGCGATTGTACAAGCCTTTGCTCTTGGGTGAGGAGAAATTATAATTGCGTTTCTTGTTTTAAGTGCGATAAGAGATTTAAAAATTGCTGTAGATGTAGGGTTAGTTGTAGGAATTACAGCAGCAATTACACCGATAGGCTCTGCAATCTTTATTGTACCGTATGCTTCATCTCTTTCAATGATTCCACAGGTCTTTGTGTTTTTAAAAGCATTATAAATATGCTCTGCTGCGTAGTTGTTCTTTATTACCTTATCCTCAACAACTCCCATTCCTGTTTCTTCAACAGCCTGCTTAGCCAAAGGTATTCTCTGCTTGTTTGCAGCTGATGCCGCAGCCTTAAAAATCTCGTCAACCTTTTCCTGAGAAAAAGTCGAAAACTCTTTTTGAGCTGCCCTAAGCTCGGCAAGTCTTGCCTCAAGTGCCTCAACGCTGTCTACAACGTCAAATGTCTTTTCAGCAGTTTCTTTCTTGTTACTCATAAGTGAATCTCTCCTATTCATAAAATATTGTAAACTTGAAGTTATTCTATCATTGCTGACAGAACTGCGAGTGATGCTGCCATATTTTCGTTTTGTACAATCACCCCGTCAGGGACGACAAGCTGTACCTGTGCAAAATTCCAGACAGCAAGAATTCCGCCTTTAACCATCTCGTTGCAAACCTGCTGCGCACATTCACACGGCACGGTTATTATTCCAAGATGGATATTTAACTTTTTTACGGTTTCTGAAAGCTCGGATATATCATATATCCTTTTGCCGTGAATTGTTTTTCCGATAAGGTTCTTATCCGCATCAAATCCTGCAACAACATTCATTCCGTATTCGGAAAATCCTTTGTAAGAGAGCAATGCGCTCCCTAAATTTCCAACTCCGGCAATAATTGCGTCTTTTAGATTATTATAGCCCAAGAAGCTTTCCATATCCTCTATAAGTGAGCTTAACAGATATCCTGTTTTCGGTTTTCCTCCTCCTCGGCTCACAATCGCCAAATCCTTTCTCACTTGAACCTCATTAAGTCCTAAATCTTTAGCAACTGTCGGAGCTGAAATATTTATTGCTCCTTCGCATTGCTTAGACTTTAAGTAAGTCAGATAATTCGGTAATCGCTTGAGCGTTCTTTTTGATACCTCTTTACCGATAAAAATCAACACCCCTCATCGGTTTTACTCGGTAAAATTCAATCAGTATTTTTTTACCGATTACATTATACTTCATATAAAAGCCTAAGTCAATAGGAGTTTGTTAATTTTTTAACAGATTTGAGCTATTCTACGTTTTGTCCAAAAACAAATAAATTTTGACATCATTTTTAAGTGATTTTTTCACTCTTTTCAAACGAAGTTACAATGAGTTTAGACAAAACGTCATATCAGTATCTTTATCTGCTTAAATCATTTTTCCTGCGCTTTCGGAATTTTATATTTTGGCAGATCAAAGAAGCAATCAAGCATACCACAACTCCAATGACGCTTCCGCAAAAGTCGATCAGCACATCTCTCGCCGCTGCGTTTCTTCCGGGCACAAACATCTGATGTATCTCATCGCTCGCCGCATACATTAAACAAAAGAGCAGAGATGCTGAAACTTTAAACAAACGCCGCCTTAGGAACGCACATCTAAGATCTTTAAGCGATAAAAAACTTAAAACGCCGAGAACAGCATACTCTGTTAGATGAGCGGTTTTTCTCACAAAAAAATCTATGCTTTGTAATATGCCAAACTTTTCTATAAGCTCTCCCTGCGAAGCTTCAATGCCAAAAAGATTTTTGAGCAATTTTATGACAAACGATGTTAGCTCATCGGATTTGTTACTTGGCATTGAGGAAAAATAAAAAATAACGCAAAGCCAAAGAACCGTCAAAATCCATATTGCGACATTATAAATTATTCGCCGTTTACTTTTTTGATTTTGCAAACCTTATCAGTTCCTCTCTTTTGTTATTTATTTCTCCAAAAGCGATAAGCTCGGTTATTTCCTCTAAAATATCTCCTATCGCTTTGCCGGAAAATCCAAGATCTAAAAGATCACTGCCGTCAATCGTCAACTCGCTTATTTTTACAGCTTTGTTTGATTTTAAAAACTCATTTCCGCTTTTATAAAGCATATAAAGGCTTTCGAGCTTTTCTTTTTTGAGATATTCCGACTGAGCATTCGTATCTGCAAATCTAACTTTCATATAATCTTCAAAAAAGCATTCATTATAATTATATTTCTTTAACAGCCTTTTCATTTTTCTTTCGCTTTCCTCAACTCTGTTGTCATGCTCTTTTATAAGCGAAAGAATATATTTTATGTCCTCATTTGACATTTTAAGGGAATGCAAAACTTTATCGGCAATTTTAACGCTCTGCTCGGGGTGCGTTTTAAAGTGAGCAACTCCGTTTCTGTCGATTTTCAAAACGCTCGGCTTCCCTATATCATGCAAAAGCATAGTAAGTCTTAAAATCGGATTCGGTTCAATGTTTGCAATGCTTTCTACCGTGTGTTCATACACGTCATATTTGTGGTGCGGCGTGTTTTGCAAAAAATCAAACATCCGGCGCACCTCCGGAACAGCAACCGCTATTATCTCTCTATATTCAAGTAAAACGCTTTTTGCATTTTCACCTGTTAAAAGCTTCAAAAGCTCATCTCTTATACGCTCCCTTGAAATGTATCTCAACAGCCATCTGTTTTTAAATATGCTTTTTTTAGTTCCCTGTTCTATCTCAAATCCCAAAACGGAAGTAAACCTTAGCGCTCTTAAAATCCTCAGGGCATCCTCACAAAATCTCTCATCGGGATCTCCTATCGCTCTTATTGTTTTGTCATTTATATCTTTTATCCCGCCGAACAAATCCGTTATATCATTGCCGTTTGTGCAAAGAGCATTCATTGTGAAATCACGGCGTTTCAAATCCTCTTCCAAGCTCTTAACAAAGCTTACTGTTTCAGGTGCTCTGTGGTCTGAATAATTCTGTTCACCCCTGAAGGTTGTTATCTCAAGTGTTTCACCAAGAATTTTAACTGATACCGTTCCGTATTTTACACCTGTGTCAAATGTTTTAAATCCTAAAAATACGTTTTTTATTTGACCGGGATTTGCATCCGTTGTAATATCCCAATCATGTGGTGCTTTGCCCATAATACTATCCCTTACGCATCCGCCTACAACATATGCTGAAAATCCGTTTTCTCTTAACAATCCAATAGCCTTTTTTATATTTTCAGGAATTTTAATCCTCACAGTATCACCGCTTCTGTATTAATTTTTATTACTTGGAAAACATATTTTTATGAAAACAAAATACTATCTTTATACTTTTACAAGTTCGGTTTTTACATTTGCGCTGTCCTCAGTATTAAACTTACCTCTTTTAAGTCTTTTTTCGCTTGTTCCTTTTTTACATTCCCTTAATCAGACAAGAAGCTTTAAAAGTTATCTGAAAGCTTCAGCTTTATTTTTCTTTACCTATTACTTTTTAGGCTTTAGTTTTCTGCTTGGCATATATAATCTTATTGATTTGCCGAAGCCGTTTGGAATTTTGCTCTCTGTTCTCGCCTCTGTTTTGGCAAGCGGCATAACCTCATTTATTCATTTTTTACCTACTGCTGTAATTTACCGTTTTTCAAAGCACAGAATAACAGACGCTTTCTCCTACGCCATGATGTTTACATTGGGAGAGTATTTGCTAAGCGTTATTCCTGTTATAGGATTTCCTATTTTATCAGTGTCGCTAAGCTTCAGCTATGCCCCTGTATTTATACAATCGTCAAGCGTTTTCGGCTCTTTTTTTATTACTCTTATAATCGTCTCGATAAACTCACTGTTCGCCTGCATCATTTCAACAAGAATAGTAAGCTTAAAGTCGCTTATTTCCGCCTGCTTGATAATTTTGATATTCTCAGCAAATGCATTATACGGTGTTATACGGATAAATACATCCGATTATTTCAAAGATGCTTTAAATGTCTCAGTAATTCAAACGGACACAAGAGGAATGTCAAAAATCTCAAATAAATCTACCACGCCGCTTGGTGAGCTAGAAAGTTTTTTTAATGAAACAAACGGTGCGGATATGATATTTTTACCTGAAACCGCAATAACATATGATCTGGAAAACGAAGCGTTAAAGAAAGAAATCAGCGATTTATTAAAGGTGACTAATGCTGAAATTCTAAGCGGAGTTTTCTACTCACACGATCACAAAAGCTATAACGCTTACTGCGCCTTTAATCCTGAAGAACATGAGCTTTACCTCAAAAGCGCATTAGTTCCGCTTGGTGAGTTTTCATTTTTTACAGATACTCTTTTTGACGGGACAAAAAGCCTTTCGCCTGCCGAGAGCATCACTCCGTTAAAGGCAAAAATATCAACCGTTGCCGTTGGAGTATGCATTGAAAGCATCTATCCGTCCATTATACGAAGTCAGGTTAAAAACGGCGGCGAAATAATTGCCGTTCCTACAAATGATTCGTGGTTTTACGGCACTCACCTTCAAAAGCTTCACTTTCGCCACTGCATTTTCAGAAGTGTGGAAAACTTTCGCTGTACCGTAAGATCGGCAAACAGCGGAATATCTGCCGTTATTTCTCCCTTAGGTCAAGTTATAACATCGCTTGGAGAGGGAGAGCACGGTGTTATCAACTCCGAAATATCAAGGCTTCAAGAAAACACTCTTTACACGAAAATCGGAAATTTATGGATGATATTGCCTATAGGACTATTCTTCGTTATCCTGTTTTATAATCTCAAACAGACGAGCAGAATAAGGTTTTATAAGTTCGACTTTTAATGCGTTTGAAACAATTTCATATTTCCACTCGTTAAAGCTCGGATAGATACACCTTGCGCTTATCGGAGTAAAGTCAAGCGGCAAGGTTACCGTATCTTCATCTCCGTCCTTTCTCCATACTGCAACATAAGCCTTATCTCCGCAGTCAAGTCCTAAGGATAAAAAGTCATCTTGAAATGACGCAAAGCCAAGACTCCAAAACGGCACGGAGATCTTTATGTCGTTTCTTATTGATTTGTAAACACTTATCGCTTCTTTTACAAGCTCTCGTCGTTGTCTCGAAATATTTGCTAAATGTCCCGACTGATGAATTCTAAGAAGCATTGCATTTATCATATTAAACACCACTTCTTCATCGTCACCCTCATTTAACGGATAGCTCCATATCGCCGCTTGCTCAGGTGTAAGTGCGCTCGGAGAGTTTGCAGCTATTACGGAATTATATTTATAATCCGCCTGATCCGAAACGGACTGTATTGAGCAGCGTGATAAAAGCGCATAGTCTATTCTCATTCCTCCCGACGAGCAGTTTTCAATTATCAGATCCGGGTACTTTTTAAATGTTTTATCAAGCCAATCGAGGTATGCTCTTTCATGCCCTAAAAGCCCGTCGCCAAATGAATCGGCATATTTGTCTGTTCCGATACCGGGTTCAATGTTGTAATCTATTTTTAAGTATCCTACTCCGTAATCGTTTACAAGCCTTTCTATCGTATCATCTGCAAATTTAATGACCTCGGGATTTCTGAAATCAAGCTGATAACGGCTTCTGTCATAAACACGCTCTCCGTGACGGCAGAAAAACCAATCATCAGAAACTTCCTTTGCTATCGGACAGTTTATTCCCATAACCTCAAGCTCGATCCAAATTCCCGGAACAAGTCCCTTTGAGCGGATGTAATCAGTTAGCGTTTTAAGTCCGTTTGGAAAACGCTTTCTTGATTCTTTCCACTCTCCTACACTGTCCCACCAATATCCGTCTGCATACCAACCAGCATCAATGCAAAAATACTCACAGCCGACCTCTGCCGCCGCATCAATAAGAGGATACTCCGCCTCCTCAGTAGGCCATGCCCAAAGGCAATTCATGTAATCGTTAAAAATTACAGCAAGCGACTTATTGTCATCGTTCTCACGTCTTATCATTCTTCTGTATTTTGTAAGCTCTGCAAATGATGTTTCATACGAACCTTTTGAAACACCTACCGCAACCGGAACACTTACAAACTTCTCACCCGGCTTTAAGCTTTTATACCAATGAGAATAAATTTCGTTAGGCCCTGAAACGGAAAGATAAAGATGACCTTCCGTATCGGAGATTTCCCAATGCCACGAGCCGTTGTTTTCAATTTGGAAAAACAGGTTTGAATCCGTTTCATTATTTCTTATAAGTGCCATAGGGAGGAATTCTTTAGTTGACCAGTTTCCCACATTCGACACTCTTACAGGCTTTGAGGAATGCTGCTCAAGCGTTTCCATACACTCGTCCATTCCAAGCTCGTGAAGTGAATATTTTCTCCATTGCATTTCCCTATACCATGAATTGTGAGGAATGTAAATTTCCATTTTATCCTCTTGGGAGGTTATTCCCTCTTTTTCAATTCCCGAAAGATTAAATGAAGAAATATAATCAATTCCGTATGCTTTATCACCTTTGTTTATAACCTCTGTTATAAATCTTGCAACAGAAACTCCGTCGTAAAACTGAATTTTGGTAACTGTGTTGAGTCCCGTTTCTTCGTCCGCTAAGCTTATTTCAAGCACTCTGCCTTGATCATTTCTGTAATCCTTGATCCCTTTAAACTTCATTCTGTAACCCGGTGCTGTTACAATATATTTGTTTCCGTGGCGCTCATACGGACGGTCAAGTCCGGAAACATTAAATTCAAGAAACTGAAAGCCCTTCATATGCTCCGGCTTTCCAAGCGTTTTTTCATCAAATTCAAGACTTGAAAAATGTAATAGTCTGAACTGTTTCTCATCTGTTACTTCAAAAACAAGATTAATTCCGTTTTCGCTGATTTTTATTCTTTCCATAGTTACTCTCCCTGTTATTCGTTTTGCCGTTTTTCATCAAAGGACTTACCCTTAAGATCCCGTAATTATAAGATCAAAAAGCAATGCATTAAACCTAATTGAATATTAACATACAACCGATATTTTTTCAATACTTTACCACCTTAAAAGTCAAAAATTTCCATGGTAATCTTTTTATGTATATTTATCCCGATTATGAGAAATATAACCTTGAGATAAAACTCATTATAAACTTTTTTTAAGAAAGGTGATTAAACATGAAAAAATTACTTGCTGTCATGCTGTCAGCGCTTACTGCCGCATTTGTTTTTGCAGGATGCAGAAGCAACAACGACAACAACGACCGAGACAATTCGTCAACCACCACAACTACTACGACCTCAACAACGACTACTACAACTCGAACAGACAACGACAACGATAACAACACTGACAATACCGATGACGATAACGCAGTAGAAAATGGAATGGAAGAGCTTTCCTCTGATGCCGCTAATATCGGAAACGACATTGCCGACGGTGTTGAAGACGGCGTTGACGGAGTAAGAGACGCAGTTGATGATATCGTTCGTTAAGAAACAAAAAGTAGCTTTGAGCGTGTCGACAAAGTCCGCCTATGCGACAATATTTTAAAAGCGTACTTTTTCGACAAACTAAAAAAGTGGCTTGTAATCAAAGCCACTTTATACATATACTCAATAACTAATCTTATCTAAAATTCCGTTAAGTCCGGCTATTGCAACGCCGTAATTTGACATCTTTACGCCCTGTTTTTTTGCACGCTCAATTCTGCTCATTACATATTTTCTGTTAAACATACAAGCCCCGCATTGAATAACAAGATCATAACAGCTCAAATCCTCCGGAAAATCGCTTCCGCTTACACAATCAATTTTAAGATTTTTACCAATCTTTTTTCTTAAAAGTCTCGGAAGCTTTTCTCTTCCAATATCCTCCGACAACGGTGCATGAGTACAACATTCAGCAATAAGCACCCTTGAATCCTCGGTAAGACTTGAAATATATTTTGCGCCCTCGATATAATAACTCATATCTCCCTTGTAACCTGCGAAAAGGGTTGAAAACGAAGTCAGCATACTTTCCTCAGGCTTTTTTTCATAAACTGTTTTAAACACCTGAGAATCTGTAATTATGAGTTTGGGCGGCTTTGAAAGAGTGTTAAGCGTTTGATCTATTTTATCTGTAGTACAGCTTACCACAACACATTTCTTATCCAAAAGCTCTCTTGTAGTTTGAACCTGCGGCAGGATAAGCCTTCCTTTAGGCGCTTGAATATCCTGCGGCATAACAAGCATCACTAAATCATTCTCGCCGCAAAGCTCTCCTGTTATTGACGCCGCTTCAAAGTCTTCGGGTATTGATCTCATAAGCGCTTCTTTAAACTTTTCTATGCCTTCTTTTGTGTATGAGCTTATAAGAATAGGCGATACCTTAAATTCATTCTCGACTTTTTTTATGTACTCGTCTTTACCGATTAGCGTATCGGATTTTGAAACGCAAAGCAAAACGGGTGTTTTTCGTTCCCTAAAGTATTTAAACCAGTCCTTCTCCTTTGAGAGATCCTCTCCCGACACAAGCACTACCGCTATATCGGTTTTTTCAGCAGCAAGCCTGGTTTTTTCAACTCTTATTTCTCCAAGCTCTCCGATGTCATCAAAGCCTGCGGTATCAATTAAAACACAAGCTCCGAGAGGGAGAATCTCCATAGATTTATACACAGGATCGGTTGTTGTTCCGGGCGTATCGGAAACAATAGAAATCTCTTGAGAAGTAAATGCGTTTATTAAACTTGATTTTCCGCTGTTTCTTTTGCCGAAAAATCCTATGTGAAGTCTGTTTGCTCTCGGCGTTTCGTTAAGTCCTGACATATATTCCGCCTCCGATCAAATTTAGAATCTGAAATCTCGTTCTCCCGATTCAATTTTTTCAATATTAGCTCTTGCAATTTCTCTTGTTTTAGGGTTCGGGATTTTTTCAAGCTGTTCTTTTATGAGAGCTTCACCAACTTTTTTGGTATCCTCGCTTGCATAATCCATGAGGTATTCCTTTAATGTCATAAGAGCGTTCGGCTGACAGCAGTTTGCGATCTGTCCGCTTTTACAAAGTGACATGAATCTGTCGCCTGTTCTGCCTTCTCTGTAACACGCCGTGCAGAAGCTCGGAATGTATCCCAGTCTGACAAGCCAGTTTACAACTTCGTCAAGCGTTCTTCTGTCAGATACGTCAAACTGAGCCGAGTTTTCCTCTTCCTTCTCTTCTTCAACATATCCGCCGACGCTCGTTCTTGAACCGCCGGAGATTTGAGAAATACCTATTTTCAAAACTTTTTCCCTTGTCTTTTTAGACTCTCTTGTTGATATTATCATACCTGTGTACGGAACAGCAATTCTTATTACTGCAACGATTTTTTCAAACACATCATCACTTATAGCGTTTTCAAAATCCTCTTTTTTAATATCGTCCGCAGGACAAATTCTCGGAACGGATATTGTGTGCGGTCCGACTCCGTGCGCAGCTTCAAGGTGTTCTGCGTGCATCAAAAGTCCGACAAAGTCGTATCTGTATCTCTCAAGTCCAAATAGAACTCCGATTCCGACATCGTCAATTCCGCCCTCCATAGCTCTGTCCATGGCTTCGGTATGATATGCATAATTATGCTTAGGTCCTGTTGGATGGAGCTTCTCGTAGTCCTCCTTATGATATGTTTCTTGGAAAAGGATATATGTTCCGATGCCTGCATCCTTGAGCTTTTTGTAGTTTTCAACGGTTGTCGCCGCAATATTTACGTTTACACGTCTTATTGCCCCGTTTTTATGCTTAATGCCGTATATTGTTTTAATGCTTTCCAAGATATACTCTATCGGATTATTCACCGGATCTTCACCGGATTCAATTGCAAGACGCTTATGCCCCATATCCTGCAAAGCAATAACCTCAGCTTTTATTTCCTCCTGGGTAAGCTTTTTTCTTGCAATATGCTTGTTGCAGTGATGATAAGGACAGTATGTGCAGCCATTTACGCAATAGTTTGAAAGATAGAGCGGCGCAAACATTACTATTCTATCTCCGTAAAGACGTTCCTTGATAGCAATGGCACTTTTTTTAATCTGCTCCACTACCTCAGGTATTTCACATTCAAGCAATACAGCTGCCTCTCTGTGCGTTAAGCCCTTACAGTCCATGGTTCTTTTAGCAAGCGACATACAAAGCTCATAATTATCTTTATTTGCTTTTGCGTATTCGATTGTGTCTAAAATTTCCTCATTGTTGATGAATTCTTCCGCTTTGAGCGATTTTGGATCATACTTCATATTTTTCTCTCCTTTTTTAAAAGCCTATTAAATTTTTGAATAAACAGTTTTAGCGCTGACTCCGCTGAGCATTCCGAGCTTTCCTGAAAGCGCTCCTATTGTATCCGATGTAGCATCAACGACAACGGATATAACATTGATGTTCTTTTTGTGATACGGTATTCCCATTCTTCCTATTATGTATTTTCCGTAATCATGCAAAACTTTATTAAGCTTGTCTATCTGAGAAAGATCTTCAACTATTATCGCAATTACGGCTACTCTGGTATACATGGTTTTCCCTCCAAAAAATAAAATCCCACTTAA
The DNA here is from genome assembly GCA_902489475.1 of uncultured Oscillospiraceae bacterium. Lineage (GTDB taxonomy): Bacteria > Bacillota > Clostridia > Oscillospirales > Ruminococcaceae > UMGS1601. The sequence continues at coordinate 26,350 of CABUAH010000002.1, forward strand.
AACTTAAGGGGATTTTCGATACGCAAAATAAACACGCAAGGCAATTGTCCTGCGATTATCTTAATTCCCTTTAAGTCAGAAAGCCCTTCTTATCGGCAAATTTTATTTTTATTTACTTTATTAATCATTTGTATCACTCAAAAACGCTATGCATTGCAAAAGCGCATAGGAATGATTGTTTTTTTATTTTAACACTTTGAATGTAATTTGTCAATAAAATCCGACATAAACCCGAATTTTTCAGGCGGCAAATTCTTATCAAGCTTTCTTATGTACGCAAAAGTAAAATCTTCACCCTTTTCACTAAGCATTAAAAGAAGATATTCAATCATATCACTTGTTCTTTTGTTGATAAGCCTTTTTACACGTCCCTTGTCAAAATATTCATACGGAGTAGAATCAGTATATTTATTTCCGTTGTATATTTTGCTTGCCGCAACCCTGTCGCAAAACATCTCTACAACATATTTTGTCGGCATAGGCACTCCCTCAAGCTTTCTCGTTTTTGGGTTGTAGTCCGTCCAATGCTCAAAGTGATGCTTGTTTATGCCTTTGTGATGAATCCATGCCTTTGAATATCCGTAATCCTCACGCTCTCCCTCGTTCGGACTTCGTGTTCCTTGAAAATATTTTGCGCCGACGATAAATTCGGACGGCATATATTTCGACAAATCGTGAAGCAAGCCTCTTATCGGAATCCCTGCTCTAAAGCAGTTTTTTATAACCTCGTGACGATGCCTTGTTATAGTTAAAAAATGGCCTTTAATATTCATTAGATCCTCCGACTGTTTAGTTATTAAAAACTCATTGTACAATATATAGTATAGCATAAAAAAGTCTGTATGTAAACCAAAAGCTGCCCCAAAGGACAGCTTTTAATTTTTGTTTTAATAACAGTGAATACTTAATCTCATTAAATTTCAGATTGTCTAAAAGCCCAAAACATAAGTTTTGGTCAAGCTTTTTCAAAAGCTTGCGGTTTCCAAAGGCAGAGCCTTGGTCGCCGTCCGCAGACGGCGAAATTCTTTTATCAAAGCGCTTTTCAAGGGGTGAATTTTAAAACAGTCCGGTGGACTGTTTTAAAAGAGGGGATGCTTTACAAGTAAAAGCGTCCCCTCCTTTGATTTACAACAAAGTTTTTCTACAGATTAAAACATTTTTCTTATTAAATTTTACTTTCTGGCATTTTCTTTAAGCAGATCTGCTATCTCGCTTTCTTTTGTAAGACTCATTGCCTTTTTAGCAAGCTCATCTGCTTCGTCCTTTGTCCAAAGAGAAATTATCTTTCTCGTTTTTAAAATGCTTGTTGCACTTACGGAAAACTCCTGAAGTCCGAAGGAAATTAACAGCGGGATCAAATTTGGATCAGCTGCTGCTTCTCCGCACATTCCGCATACGATTCCCTCATTTCTTGCACACTCAATGATTCTCTTTATTGATCTTAAAACAGCAATATTGTATTCGGAGTAAAGATAAGCTACCTTTGAATTTCCTCTGTCTACCGCCATTGTATACTGCGTTAAATCATTCGTACCGATGCTGAAGAAGTCGGCTTCTTTAGCCAATATATCTGCTGAAACACATGCCGCAGGAGTTTCTATCATAACTCCTACCTCGATATTTTTATTGTACGCAATTCCCTTTTCATCAAGCTCCGCTTTAAGTTTACTTATCTTATCCTTTACCGCCAACAGCTCATCAACACAGGTAACAAGCGGTATCATGATCTTTATATCCCCGTAAGCCGACGCACGAAGCAAAGCTCTAAGCTGTGTGTCGTAAATATCGTCCCTATCAAGACAAAATCTAACGGCACGGTATCCCAAAAACGGATTTTCTTCCTTTTCAAGTCCCAAATAAGGAATCTCTTTATCTCCTCCGACATCGAGCGTTCTTATAATTACGCTTCCACCGTCAAGCGCCAAAACAGCCGCTTTATAAGCGTTAAACTGTTCCTCTTCAGACGGTGCAGAGGTATTTCCCATAAAAAGGAACTCTGTTCTGAAAAGCCCTACTCCCTCTCCGTCAAATTTTTTGACTGTGGCTGCTTCCTCAGGATTTCCAATGTTTCCGAAAAGCATAACATTTTGTCCGTCGGAAGTTTCTGTTTTCTTACCGATATATTTTGAAAGTTGTTTTTTAACTTCAAAATATTCCTCTCTTGCCTTTTTGTATTTTCCGGTCGTTTGTGCATCGGGATTTACAAATATATCGCCGTTATCTCCGTCAATTATCACAATATCACCGTCTGACAGAGCATCAACAGCTTCAGGTGAAGAAAGTACTGCCGGTATTTCAAGAGCTCTCGCTAAAATGGCAGAATGTGAGGTTTTACCTCCGGTTCTTGTCAGAATTCCCAATACATTGTTTCTGTCAATTCCCGCTGTCATTGACGGAGTTAGATCGTCCGCAACTAAAATAGTATTTTCTGGCAGTCCTGCTATGTCCGTAGGCTCGTTATTTGTAAGTATCTGTAAAACTCTCGTTTTTACGTCTGATATGTCCGTTGCTCTTTGGCGCATCATCTCATCCGGAATTGAAGAAAACATCGCAATAAACTGATCGCAGACTGACTCTACCGCTTCCTCTGCACATTTTTTTGCCTTTATAAGCTTGTGGACTTCATCTAAAAGCGCAGGATCAAACGCAATTGCAATATGTCCTTTTAAAATTTCCGCTTCCTTTTCGCCGACCTTTTCCTTAATGCTTTGTGCCATCTTTTCGGTCTTTTCCCTAAATCGGTCAAATGCGGCATCAAGTCTTTTTATCTCATCGTCAGGATTATCAATTTCCCTTTTATCATAGGAAACCGCAGCTTCCTTAATTACAATTGCTTTGCCTTGTGCAATTCCGTCGGATGCGCCGATTCCATTGTATTTGTTCATGCGCTGCCCCTCCATTAGTATTTTTGTGTAATATCAGTCACCAAAGTTATTTGAATAAAGCTCCTCAAACTTTTCGCTTGCTTTTTCTTCATCCTCGCCGTCAAATGTAATCTCTATTTTTGAGCCGCATTTTATGCAAGCTGCCATGAGATTCATAATGCTTTTAGCATTTATCTCTGTTCCTTTAAAGTTTATGGTAATTTCACACTTAAACTTTCCAAGCTCTCCTGCAACAAGTCCTGCGGGACGCATATGAAGTCCCTGTTCATTGACAATTTCATAATTCTTTACAATCATTATTAAAATCTCCTATTTAATTTTATTTTTGGAAAGCGCCGAAAGAACCACAGCGCTTTCCACTGTTATAAACTATTGCTTTTTAGTTTTCAAAAGCGACATCATAACACCCGAAACTACCGAGCCTATTACCAATGCCACAAAATATCCCAGTGCATTTTCGATAACCGGCAATACAAACAATCCTCCGTGAGGCGCTCTAAGCATACATCCAAAGCCCATTGACATTCCTCCTGCAATTGCAGAACCTACAATACAAGAAGGAATTACTCTTATAGGATCTGCCGCCGCAAACGGAATAGCTCCCTCGGATATGAAGCAAAGACCTAAAATATAGTTTACAATAGTAGACTTTCTCTCGTCCTCAGTATATTTTCTCTTGAAGAATGTCGTTCCTATTGCACAAGCTATCGGCGGCACCATTCCTCCTATCATAACTGCTGCCATGATCTCAAAGCTGGCGTCAGTCTGCGCCGAAAGACCGACCGTTGCAAAAGTATAAGCTGCCTTGTTGAAAGGTCCGCCCATGTCTATCGACATCATTCCACCTAGAACACAGCCCAAGAATATCTTAGAGCCTGTTCCAATACTGTTCAAAAAGTTGTTTAGTCCTTCGTTTAACCAGCCAACCGCAGGATTGATAGTACACATTATAATCGCTATCAACAGAAGTCCTATAAGCGGATAAACCAAAACAGGCTTTATTCCGTTCAATGATTTAGGAAGCACCGCATCTGCAAGCTTCTCAAGTCCGAGCGTTAAATAGCCTCCTGCAAAACCTGCAATTAACGCTCCTAAGAATCCTGCACTCACCCATGAATCCATGTCATGGAAATTCCAAGTAGCACCCTGTGACGCAATCCAGCCGCCGACAAAGCCTATCATCATTCCCGGACGGTCTGCAATACTCTTTGCGATAAAGCCGGCTAAAACAGGTAGCATAAAGTTAAAAGCAAAACCGCCGATTCCCTTAAACCATGCCGCCGCACCGTTTACAGTACCAAAATCTCCTCCTGCTTCTGCATTTCCTGCAACAGTATCAATCAAAAATGCAAGCGCAATTAAAATTCCGCCTCCGACAACAAACGGCAGCATATTTGAAACTCCGTTCATAAGGTGCTTATAAATTTGTCGTCCGATACCTTCTTTTTCTCCGGATGATAAAACTGCTGCTTCCGAACTTGCTTTATATACAGGCACACTTCCCGATAAAACCTTGTTTATAAGCTCCTCAGGCTTATGGATTCCGTCGGAAACTTTTGTTATCAAAACACTTTTTCCGCTGAATCTCGGCATATCAACATTTTTATCCGCAGCAATTATAACTCCGTCAGCTTTTGATATTTCATCTGCTGTAATAACATTTTTTGCACCGCCTGAGCCGTTAGTTTCCACTTTAATTTTAATTCCGAGCTTTTCTCCTGCCTTCTCAAGTGCTTCCGCAGCCATAAAAGTATGAGCAATTCCCGTTGGACAGGCAGTTACGGCAACGATAAATTTATCGCTCTTAACCTCTTTTTCCGGCTCCGTCTTTCCATACTTTTCAATTTCTTTTTCATCAATAATATTTAAAAACTCCTCTTCGCTTGAAGCGGCTAAAAGTTTGCTTCTGAACTTTTCGTCCATAAGCATTACCGTTAAACGTGAAAGCATTTCAAGATGAACATCCCCGCCCTTCTCCGGAGCTGCTATCATGAAAAACAAGTCTGACGGTTTGTTATCAAGCGCATCGTAATCCACTCCGCCGGGCACTGTCATTGCCGCAAGCGATGGCTTTACAACTGCCGGGCTTTTGGCATGAGGAATAGCAATTCCCTCGCCTACCGCCGTTGAGCCTGACGCTTCTCTCGCCAAAATTCCCTTTTTATAAGTTTCCTTGTCGCTGATGTTGCCGGCTGCTTCGTGAAGAGATACTAAAATGTCAATCGCTTCATTTTTGTTTTTAGGTGAAGCGCCAAGCTTGATTGCTTTTTTTGAAAGCAAATCTGTGATTTTCATAAAATTCCCTCCCGTGTTAAAGATTCAAATATCGTATCAATCAGCTCTCTTTTTGCGAGTCCCTCGGAAAATGCTGTTGCATTTCCTGCCGCAGTTCCGAGCTTTAACGCCAAAGAGTAATCATGATACTTTTCATATCCTGCCACAAAGCCTGCAACCATTGAGTCGCCTGCACCGACAGAATTAATCAACTTGCCATTCACAACTCCGATTTTGTGAGCTTTTTCAAACTCATCTATCAAAATTGCACCGTCGCCACCCATTGATACCAGTACGTTTTTAGCGCCTTTTTTCTGTAGAGCCTTTGCTTTTTGGGTAACAGCTTCATCTGATTTAAGCGGCGTGTCAAAAATCTCCTCAAGCTCATGAATGTTAGGCTTAATTAAAAACGGATTGTATTTCAACACATTTAAGAGAAGATCCCTTGTAGCATCTACAACGAATGTGATTTTTTTCTCTTTAAGCCGTTCTAAGATTCTCTCATAAATATCGCTTGGCATACTGCTGGGTATACTTCCCGCTAAAATAAGCATATCTGAGCTTGAAAGCGTTTTCAGCTTTTCAAACAAAAGCTCAACCGCCTCATCATCTATATCCGGTCCTCTTCCGTTTATTTCTGTTTCCCTGCCGGTTTTAAGCTTTACATTTATTCTTGTCATACCCTGTGAAAGCTTAATAAAATCGGTTTTTATTCCTTTTGATTCTATTTCTTTTTCAAGCGCCTCGCCTGTAAATCCTGCAATAAATCCTAGTGCTGTGCTAGTTATCCCAAGCTCTTTTAAAACAGCAGAAACATTTATTCCCTTTCCGCCGAACATTATGCTTTCTATAGACGCCCTGTTTGTTTTTCCCAGCTCAAAATCATCAACGCTCATCACATAATCCCAAGCCGGATTAAAGCTTACTGTATATATCATTAAATTAAAACCTCCCTGATTACGGTTGCCTTCTTGTATCTGTCGTCGTCACACCTGTCAGTAATAATACAAGAAGTTTCTACAGCGGCGAATGTTACGGGATGGACCTTGCCGAATTTTGAGCTATCTGCCAAAATATATCTCATATAGCTTCTGTTTATAGCCTGACGCTTAATGAGCGCTTCCTCCATGTCAGGTGTTGAATAACCCTCTTTAAGCGACACTCCGTTAGTCCCCATAAAGCACTTGGAAAAATTATATTTCTCCATGCTCAGCACTCCTTCAGCTCCGACTATCGCTTCTGTTGCAAGCTTTAATTGACCTGCGACAACATATGCCTTCAATCCCTTTTGAACAAGCTTTCTGGCATGAACTATTCCGTTTGTGACAAACGTAGCTCTTGAATTAGGTGAAATATAATCGATTAAAGACTCGGTAGTTGTTCCCGCATCAATAAAGACAAAATCATCATTTTTTATAAGCGATGCTGCATATTCGCCGATTGCCTTTTTTTCTTCAACATGCATTTTGCTTCTGGTAATAACATCGTCTTCTAATATATTGAATGCCGATTCAATTGCCAACGCTCCGCCGTGTACTTTTTTTAGTTTTCCCATTTCCTCAAGACTTATAAGGTCACGCCTTATAGTTGATTCGCTTGTTGCAAGCATTTGCGTAAGCTCGATAACCGTTACAGGACTTTTGGTTTTAAGTATTTCCAATATTTTTCCGTATCTCTCCTGTGCCAGCATTTAACCACTCCTTACTTTAATATTTTTGTTTTCAAGTATATTCTATCATCCATTTCAGTCAAAGTCAAGCATTTTACGCCTTTTTCAGTCAAATATAATCAATTTTGTCCATTTGCACAATCAATAGCGCTCACGTTTGTGCAAAAATGATAAAAACAAGTCAATACAAATCAAACAATGTCCTGATTCGTATTAATAGTGTAAAAGAATAAAAACGTCTTGAAAAAATCAATGCCATATGATAGAATAATAGATGACGTTTTAGGATAGATTTAAATAGCTGTTAAACGGTCTTAACAACAAAGGAAAGGATTTCTGTAAACTGTTATATGAAAACCCACAACCCGTATGGACCTCTGTTTTGGACTAACCAAAAGACCAAAAGTAATTCAGAAAACAGAAAATATGGATAGAAAGCGATTTTTAGAAGCCTGCGCTCATATAGCTCAAAAGGAACGCAGACGAGATATAATAGGAACTTTAAGCGAAAAAAGCATTCATGCCGTTTTAAAAGAATATTATGAACCGAAAGAATTCAATCAGGAAATTAAATTAGGAAGCTTTTATGCCGATATTGTCGGAGAAAACGGAATTATTGAAATTCAAACGCATCAGCTTTTTAAGCTTCAAAAAAAACTTGATATATTCTTAGAATACTCACCTGTTACTGTTGTTCATCCGATTATATCTGAAACAGTAATAGTTTATACAGATGAAAAAGGAAATAAAATAAGGAAGCGAAAGTCGCCGTTAAAGGCAACTGTTTATGACGCACTTTTTGAACTCTACAGCATAAAATACACACTTGACAACCCAAATATGCGTGTTATTATACCTTTATTAAGAGCTGAAGATCATAGGTACCAAAAGATTACAAAACACGGCAATGTGAAATATCTAAAAGGTGATAAAATACCCTTTGATATTGAGGAAGAATTGGTTTTATCATGTCCTGATGATTACAGAGCTTTTCTTCCGGACGGGTTAAAAGATGAATTTTGCTCAGACGATTTCTCTAAAGCTGCAAAAATCAACATATCCTGCGCCAGAATTTGCCTTAATATTCTTTGCTATCTTAAAATAGTAGAAAAGCAAGGCAAGAAGGGAAATAAAATAATTTACCGAATCGCCGATATTTGACTGATTTGCAGTTTTCAAACATAAACATAAAACAATAATTATACTTAGGAGATAACATGAAAAAACTAAATTTTATAACATTATTCGTTTTTATTGCGGTATTTGCCGCTCCGTTTTTTTCAATAGATGCCGGAGCGTATAATTTTGAACCGAAGGGAGTTACTCTTCACAGTGAAGCGGCTTATCTTGAAAACATTGAAACGGGAGAAGTTATTTTCAGTAAAAAAGCTGATGAAAAAAGAGTGCCTGCTTCTTTGACAAAAATAATGACCTGCGTCGTTGTTTTGGACAGCTTTAAAGAAAATATCGAGGATCTCAAAACAACCAAAATTTCTGCGGGAGAAGATGCATTTTCCGAGCTTTACAACACGGGATACTCCAACGCCGGAATAGAACCCGGAGAGAAGCTTTCATATTATGATTTGCTGTGTGCTTTGATGATTCCGTCTGCCTGTGAGGCAGCAAACATTCTTGCCATTAATGTCGCCGGAAGCATCGATAAATTTGTTGTTATTATGAATGACAAAGCAAAAGAGCTAGGTATGTCAAGCACAATTTTTTATAACGCTCACGGTCTTGACTTAGAAGGTCAGGAGTCGAATCTCACCACCTGTACAGATCTTGCAAAGCTTTGCAGATACGCTATTAACAACTATCCTATCTTCACTGAAATAACCTCAAAGCAAAGCTACACAATGGAAAACAAAACATATATTGAATCGACAAACAAGCTTTTAGATGCAAACAGCGATTATTATTACGGTTATGTTGACGGAATAAAAACCGGATTCCTAGACTCAGCAGGAAGATGTCTTGCAAGCGTTGCCGAGAAAAACGGATACCAATATCTTTGCATAACTATGGGTGCTCCGGGTTACGATGACGACGGAAATGAAACTTTTTACAACTGCGCCGACCACAAGGCTCTTTATATGTGGGCATACGATAATCTTTCATATCAGACTTTCATTAAGAAAAACGAAGAAGTAACCGACACAAAGGTTGCTTATGCGGACGGTGATGGATATGTTAACCTAAAGCCTGAGGATGAGGTTTCAGCAATTTGGCGCAACGATATACCAATTGATGATCTTGATAAGAAAATCACCATAAAAGATAATATCATTGCTCCTATCTATTCGGGAGATTCCCTCGGAACAGTTGAATTTTATTACGACGGACAGCTTATTGTTAAGAGTGATCTTGTTGCAACCGATGACGTAAGCAAGGCTACCATGAAATCAGAAGCTACCGTTGCGGCAAACTTTTTCTCCTCAACACAATTTAAAATTGCCGTTATTATTATCGCCGTTATCATTTTGGTTTATACTGTCGTATTCTTCATATATGTTCATAATAGAAGCAAACGAAAAGTTTCAGCCATAAAAGAAAAATACAGAGCTTTAGAAGACATTGACGAGGATGATGAATAAAATATAAAACGCACATGTCCCAAGCAGTTATATGCTTGGGGCATGAGCGTGTAAAAAACCTTGTTGTAAATCAAAAGAGGGGACGCTTTCATTTGCAAAGCGTCCCCTCTTTTTAGGCAGTTCACCGGACTGTTTTAAAATTCACCCCTTGAAAAGCGCCCTGCAAAAAGGGATTTCACCGTATGCGGACGTTGACCAAGGCTCTGCCTTTGGACTGCCAAGCTTTCCCAGAAGCTTGATCAAAACTTTTGTTTGTGCATTTAAACAGACTAAAGCCCCAAGCATTAAAGTGCTTGGGGCTTAAATTTTTGCCTATTAAGTTAAATCTCCATACTCAAGATTTTTTAATACGTCCTTCTCTTCAACTTTTAGTGTTTCCATAAAGTCCTGAAGAGTTTTATATTCTTTTTCAGACTGATACTCCTCTTTAAAAGAGGTTGTATCATCAGTATCCGATTTGAGGTTTTCTTTAATATAGTCCATATCTATCTCAACTCTCTTTAAAATCTGATAGCCATAGACAAACTCAAACGGATCGCTTACCTCTCCGACTTCTAAATCCGTCAATGTTTTTACAAAGTCCTCACCGTATAACGAATAAAAATCACCGATAACATATCCCTTTGAATAGGTTGTCATTCCTCCGTCAAATCCGTACTTGCTTAAAAGCGTTTCAAAATCCTCTCCGCTATTAGCTTTGTCCGTAATATCTTCAGCATGAGCAGCCGCCTTTTTCTTTTGCTCTGTCTTTTCATCATCCGACAGCGCAGTATAAGCGTAAATCAAAGGGCTCATTTTCTTGTCATTTGAAAGAGAGCTGAAATCACTTATGCCCATCTGTGAGAGATAATCATCGCTCGGTGTAAGATCATATCCATAGGGAATAAGAATCGTTCTTACCTGATACATATCATCATTTTCACAGATCTTTACGAACTCATCGTCGCTGACATCAAAAGTCTTTCTCACCTTGTCCGCAATCTTGGATTGCTTTATAAGCTTTAAGAGATAATCCTCCGTCAAATACCCGTTCTTAAGGTAATCCTCAAACCCATCGCCCTGTTCTTTTTTAAGTCCTGAGATTTCCTCCTCACATTCCTTAACTTCATCTGCTGTAAGCTCAATATTATTATCCTTTGCATACTGAATATAAGCATATGTGCCTTTCATAAACTGAACAAGACCATTTTTAAAAGCAGCGAAGTTTTCGCTTTTTTCCTCGTCGGAAAGCCCAGCCATATCCTCCTCGGTAACATGATATCCGGATCCGTATTCAGACATAAAATAATAGTAATTATATCTAAATTCATCAAAGCCTATATCGTTGCCTTGAACTGTCATCATGACAAGGTTTTGCGTGTCCTGCTTCTTTCCGTCAATCGTAAGGCTTGGAACGGGTGCTTCCTTAGCCTCTGTACTGCTTTGCTCAGAGCTTTGCGAACTGTTTGAAGATGAAGCTTCCTTGGAGGAATCTTCCTTTTTTGAACAAGCGCAAAGTGCTGACGCTGAAAGCATCACCGACAAACATAGCGCAAGTATTCTCTTTACCATTTTTTATCCTTTCTTTTCTTACGGAAGAAGTCTGTTTAAATCTCTTGGGAACATAGATGTCGAACGTATATTTGAAAGCTTTAAAAGCTTCATCAAAAGACGTTCAAGTCCGATACCAAGTCCTCCGTGAGGCGGAAGTCCATACTTGTGCGCCTCAAGATAGCTTGCAAAATCAGCAGGATCAAGTCCTTGACGTTTAAGCTTTGCAATCTGTTCATCATAATCGTGAATTCGCTGACCGCCCGATGTTATCTCAAGTCCTCTGAACAATAGGTCGAATTTATATGCATCCCTTGGATCCTCTCTGCTGTCCATTGCATAAAACGGAGGCTTTGAGCTTGGGAAGTGAGTTATAAAGATAAAGTCAGAATCAAACTTTTCCTTTGCATATTCTCCGAGCTTAACCTCATCCTCAGGATCAAGATCAAACTTCGTATTTACCTGCTTTCCTCTCAAAAGAGTCAAAGCGTCTTTAAACTTAATTGTAGGAACATCCTTTATATCAGGAACATCTGCATCCAAAAGCTTAAGCTCATACTCGTAATTTTTCTTAAGGTATTCCATAATATGACGAAGCATTGCAATTTCCATGTTCATTACATCGTACATACTATCGATATATCCCATTTCAAAATCTAGTCCTATATACTCATTTATGTGACGGCTCGTAGCATGCTTTTCCGCACGGTATACAGGAGCAATCTCATAAACCCTGTCAAAAAATGCAACTGCCGTCTGTTTATAAAACTGCGGCGATTGGTTTAAAAATGCAGGCTTTTGGAAATAATCAATTTTAAATATGTTTGCTCCGCCCTCTGCTCCTTGTGCAACGATTTTAGGGGTGTGTATCTCAGTAAATCCGTTTGCACGCATAAACTCGTGCATTCCGTGAACAAGTCCCTCCTGGAGCTTAAATATAGCTCTCTCATATGGGTTTCTCAAGGATACGCTTCTGTTATCGAGATTTACTTCAATAGAACAATCGAGTTTTTTCTGCGATATTTTCAGAGGATACTCTTCTTTCGGAGCTGAAATAAGGCTTATGCCGCTTAAAACAATTTCAACGCCGATAGGATCTTTCGGATTTTCGTTTACCTTTCCGAAAACAGATACAAAATGTCCTTCACGAAGTCCCTCTATTGAATCCTTGCATTCATCTGAATACACCGCCTGAACAATATATTCCCCGGTCCTTAAATAAATAAACGAAACCTTGCCCATGTTTCTTATTTTATGAACGCAAGCATTTAAAGTGATATTTTCTCCTATATGCTCCGAAGCATCCGAAAGCTCAAACTCACGAAGCACATTTTTTCCGCCTACAAGTGAGAAAAATTCATCACTCTTTTCAGGTCTGTACAATTTATCGTTTTTATATTTTGTCAAAGCGTCTGTATTCTTCTCGGCTTCATTATTTGACTCCTTTGAAGCTTCCTCCTGTTCCGGCTTGAAGGAAGCAAGCTTGCTTTCAAGATGCTCCTTTATTACCTTAGGAGTTGCCGCTCCCTTAAGAGCCTTTGTACATTGCCCCATAAGGAATCCAAAAACCTTTTTTTCGCCGCTTGCATACTGCAAAGCCTGAGACTTGTTGGCATCAAGCACTGCGTCAATCTCAGCGTTTACTTTGTCAAGGTCAACCGTGATAATATATCCGGCTTCATTAGCTATGCTTTCAGGATCCCCGCCATGCTCAGCCATTGTTCTGAATACTGACTTAGCATCATTCTTTGAAATTTTATCTTCGTCGGCAAGCTTTACAAGTCTTGCAAACTCACTTGATGTAAACTTCATATTGTCTATATCTATTTCACCCAAATTTACACGACGCATAAACTCAGTCAAAATAAATGCTGAAACAGACTTAGGACTATTATAAGTCTTTAAAGCCTCGTCAAAGAAATCAGAAATCGCCTTTGTGTTTATAATTATCTGTGCATCAACAGCTGAAAGGCCGTAAGAATCAGTATATCTCTTAAAACGCTCGTTCGGCATTTCAGGAAGCTTCGCCTTTATTTCGGCAAGCTGTTCATCAGTAAGATTTACCTGCAAAATATCCGGCTCCGGGAAATAACGGTAGTCATGAGCATTTTCCTTTGTACGCATTGATTTTGTTGTATCTCGGTTAGCGTCATATCTCCTTGTTTCCTGAATAACCTTTTTACCTGCCTCTAAAAGAAGAGCCTGTCTGCGCTCCTCATATTCTATTGCTCTTCCGACCGACTTAATTGAGTTTAGGTTTTTGATTTCAGCACGAGTACCGAATTCCTTGTCCTCCGGCTTCATAATGGATATATTTACGTCGCATCTTAAAGAACCCTGCTCCATTTTACAGTCACATACTCCCGCATAACGCAAAAGCAAGGAAACCTGTTCTACAAAAGCCATAGCTTCTTCTGCAGAATTCATATCCGGCTCTGTAACGATTTCTATAAGAGGAATTCCGCAGCGGTTATAGTCCGCCAAAGATACTCCGTTGTAGTCGTCATGGACGAGCTTTCCTGCATCCTCCTCAACATGGATATGATTTATTCTCACATTTTTCTTCTTGCCGTTTACCTCGATCGGAACGCTTCCCGCTCCGACAAGCGGATAATAAAGCTGAGAAATCTGATATGCCTTTGGAAGGTCAGGATAAAAGTAATTTTTTCTGTCAAAAACAGAAAACTTATTGATGTCACAGTTGAGCGCATATCCTGCTTTTACCGCATATTCAATAGCAGTTTGGTTGATAACGGGAAGGGTTCCCGGCATTCCCGAACATACAGGACAGCATCTTGTATTTTGATCTCCGCCGAACTCTGCGTTACAGGTACAGAAAACCTTTGAATTTGTCAAAAGCTCTGCGTGTATCTCAAGACCGATGACGGTTATATATTTAGAATTTTTCATATTGTATCAAACCTTTCCAACTAAAGTTCAATAAGGGGCACCGCCCCGTCATTCAACAAGTGAACGAAGGGCGTTAGCCACTTAGGGTTTCAGTAGGGACCAAAAGCCCCTACTGAAAGACGTAGATGACCGCCGCCTAAGAGGCGGGGCATCCGTTCACGGTTATAGCTTTGGCAAAATTCTTTCAAAGCTTGTTTCGTAAGCATTTGCAGTCTGAATAACAGTCTGCTCGTCAAACGGCTTTCCGATTATTGACATTCCTATAGGAAGTCCCGATTCGTCATATCCGCACGGAGTCGATATAGCAGGAAGTCCTGCAATATTTACCGTTACAGTACATATATCAGCCTGATACATCTTTACAGGATCGCTTACATTTTCATCTGCTCTGTAAGCTGTTGTCGGTGCAGTCGGGGTTAGAACAACATCACATTTTTCAAATATGTCGTTATACTCTTTTCTTATGAGCTGTTTCAGCGCCATTGCTTTTCCGTAATAAGCGTCGTAATATCCGCTTGAAAGAGCATAGTTTCCAAGTAAAATTCTTCTCTTGACCTCGTCACCGAAGCCCTCACTTCTCGAATTCTTTATGAGGTCCTCATAGCTTGCGCCGACCTTTGAGCGGTGTCCGTATTTAATTCCATCATATCTCGAAAGGTTCGAGCACGCCTCGGCAGATGAGATGAGGTAATATGCAGGAATTGCAAACTTAAGCGACGGCATTGAGCATTCTACAAGCTCCGCTCCCATTTGCTTATAACTTTCAGCAGCCGTCAAAACGCTTGCCTTTACGTCCTCGTCAATTCCATCGGCATAAAACTCCTTTGGAATTGCAATTTTAAGCCCCTTTATATCCTTTCCTATTTTTGCTGTAAAGTCAGATACGTCATTTCTTGAGCTTGTACCGTCGTGAATATCAAAACCGCAAATTGAATTTAAAATCATTGCACAGTCACGACTATCCCTTGCAACAGGACCTATCTGATCAAGGCTTGACGCAAAAGCAACAAGTCCGTAACGTGAAACTCTTGAATAAGTAGGCTTAAGTCCTGTCACTCCGCAAAAGCTTGCAGGCTGTCTTATTGATCCTCCGGTATCTGAACCGAGCGCCGCCGCACATAAATCTGCACCAACGGCAGATGCTGAACCGCCCGAAGATCCTCCCGGAACACGAGCCTTGTCATACGGATTTTTCGTCTTTTTAAAAGCAGAGGTTTGAGTTGAGCCTCCCATTGCAAACTCATCTAAAGAAACCTTACCGAGCATTACTATGTTCTCGCTGTCAAGCTTCTCCATAACTGTTGCGTTATACGGCGGAATAAAATCCTCAAGCATTTTAGAAGAACAGGTCGTCAGCACTCCCTCGGTACAGATATTATCCTTAACGGCAATCGGTATTCCTGTTAAAGCACTCGATTTTCCCTCGTCAATTCGCTTTTGCGCAGCGTCCGCCTGAGAGAGCGCCTTGTCCTCTGTTACAGTTATATAGCACTCAAGCTCAGAATCATACTTTTTGATCCTATCCAAATAATATTCAGTTACTTCTCTTGCAGAAATCTTCTTTGTATCAAGCGCTTCACGAAGCTCTGATATTTTCATATTTTTCATTTCCATAAAAGCGCCTCCTTATTCTACTACCTTAGGAACGACAAAGCAGTTTTGCTGATTCTTTGCGTTTTTAAGAAGCTTCCCTGTTTCAAGACTCTTTGCGTTTTTGTCCTCACGCAAATCGTTCAAAAATACATTTTTATTATCCAAATAAGGATCGTAAACAACGTCTATTTCCTTTACTTTATCCATAAGCTCGATAATGCTTGTCATATCTTCGCTTGCTTTTTTCAGCTCTTCTTCAGAGAATTCTAGCTTGCCAAGCTCAGCAAGATATTTTATCATTTCAAGATCCATAACACTTTCACCTTTCATATTTTAGTTAAGAGGGTATACTAACCCCATACTAAATATACATTTTACCACACTAAGCTATAATTTGCAAGCATTTTTTCCCATTGAGAAGCTATGACAGTATAGAAGTTAAAAGAAGTTTAAAAGAGATGTATCAAGACGAATCTTTAAAATGAAAAAGACAGATCTCTTTGAGAATACAAAAACAGCAGGCTCTCTTTAGAATAACCTGCTGCTTTTTATATGTAACATATTTTAAATGATCGCTGATTTTACCAAAGCGACTTTATGCCCTTTGCGTGACTGTTGATCATGCCAACGTCTGCGGTTGATATTCTTCTGTCTCCGTTAACATCTGCCATATCAAACCGTTCATCACTCAGAAGATTAATGCCCTTTGCATGGGAATTTGCAAGACCTACATCAGCAGTTGTGATCTTGCCGTCGCCGTTTACATCTCCTATCCCCTTATCAGTTACTCCGTTTACAACGAAAGTTGTAATTGAGTTTGCTTTTAAGGTTACATTTAGCTTAGCGTCCTCTACAGAAATCGAATTAAGCTTTGCCCAGTTCTCTCCTGTCTGCATATCTCCGCTTGTTCTTATGACATTTGCAGTTGTTCCTGTTTTTGCAAATGCCGATAAATCATAGCTTACGTTTTTGTCCGTATCACTTGTGTTGTAGGCTACGATTTTAAGCTGTTCATCCTCTTTGCTTAACGCTGCCGTTGAACAACCGTCATCAATTGAAATTAGCGTATCGCCCGGTCGAATATATCTTGTATATTGACCGAAGCCGTAATATTTCTTTGTCAAAACAACACTTTCCGTATTCATATCCGCAAAGCATACGCCCCAGAATCCATTTGTGTCCACATCATGCTGAGATAAGGTGTCGGGATCAAATTCGTTGTTTACATCACAGTACGAGCCTATTGCCTGCCACATGATCCATGCTGACGGCTGCATATCGTTGAGATCGTTTGTAATACGATTGGCAAAACTCAGCGCTGCTCCCATTTCTCCCGGGTTCTTTCCCATAACTCCTCCGCCGTCGCTCTCACTCATCCAAAGGCTTTTTCCGCTTTCTACGGCTTTCTCTTTAAGCTTTTTAGAAGATCCGGTAGAATAGGTATGAGTATTAAATCTGTCAATTTTAGAGTAAGCTTCTTCCGACATCTTTTTGAGAGAAGCTACCGTTGTTCCGGGACTTGTTTCGTCCATACCCGACAAAATAAGATTATCCAGTCCATGCTTTTGCATAGCGGCATCCATTGACAAAATCATCGCCGACTGTTCTTCGCCTGCTATTATTGAACAGCCCTCCTGCTTTACGCCGTAATAACCGACATTCCATCCGTTTGAAGGCTCGTTCATTGGCTCTACGCTCACTACGTTTACTCCCTCATCTACATAATGCTTCACAACAGTCGCCATATACTCCGCAAAATCATCCATCTTATCAATTTCAAGGTTGCTTTTAATGCTATCCGTTGTACCTGAAGTACATCCGCTTCTCGTCATAAAGTACGGTGCCGAATTTGAAAACATCTCAACAAGCATATCAGGACACTCTTCAATTGATTTTAAAAGTACGTTTCTTTGATTTTCGTCCTTTGCAAAATCGTAATCAAATTCCCCGGTTTCTTCGTTATAATTCGTCCAATATCCCGGCATTTTTGAATCGGAACGCTTAATGTGTGTGTGCGTAGGATCGTCTCCGCCACCAACATTATATCTTATGATATTAAGTCCAAGACCGCTGTCAGCATTGTACATATACTTAGCTGCTTCAGCCGTTGTTTTTTCAGAATCTCCTATACGGTTTCCGTACCAGCAAAGACTTGTTCCCCAGCCTTCGAATACCCCGTCGTTTACAGGTGACATATTCTTTGGATCAATCTTAACAACCTGCTGGTCCTCTGCGTTTGCACCGAAAGGCACTGTGCAAATACCTGTTAAAGATAAAATTACAGCGATAAAAACTGCGCCCATTCTTTTAATTTTCATAAATCCGTTCCTCCTTTTTCTTTGATTATACATTTTATAAAGAGGAATTAATATATAAAAATTGCTTTTTATTCAATCACTTTTGCTTTTTGATCTTAGACGGAGATACTCCATATTGCTGTTTAAATTTCTTCGTCATGTCGTTAACGCTCGAAAAGCCGCACATTTCAGATATCTCCGATATTCTTGCATCCGAATTGTGAAGCATATTATATGCCTTCGTAACCCTTGTCAGAGTAAGAAAGCTCTTAGGCGACATTCCCGTTTGCTCCTTAAAAATATGTGATAGATAATATTTGCTTATGTAAAAGCTTTCGGCAATGTCAGAAATCATAATCGGGTACTTATAATTCTCTTGAATAAACCTCTGCACCTCAACAACAACCTTGTTAGGTTTATGGTTATCGCTTATCACGATCCCGCATTCTCTTATAGCCCTGCTCAGCAAAAACGTAACAGCAGCAACTATAATATCCTCAGACAACAAATCGCTTGAGTGCATCTCGTCCTTAATTTGGGTTAAACACCTTTTTATCTCATCGTCAGCTTTTATCACAAGCGGTTTATCATAAGCAAATCCCATTACAATATTATAAATCAAATCTGAATAATAAGACCTTGTATAAGCCCAAGGATTAAGAAAAATAAGCGTTCTGTCATAACGGGCATAATCCTTAATATCTATTCTGTGAGAAACTCCTGCAGGAATTATGTAAAGCATTTCTTCAGCTACATCAAATTCCTCATCTCCGCACGCAAGAGATATATGACCTCTTTTCAAATAAAGGATTTCACACGATGTATGTTTATGCTCAGCAAATTCAGAAATATCATCGTAATCTTTGTAATGCTCAATACAGCTCATATTAACACCCCCGCTCTAAATAAAGGCTTATTTCCTATTATTTGTATGATAACAGATTATCCGTTCATTTTCAACTTTTAAACGCAATAAAACCGACAAATTAAACGCATAACCGTTAGCTTACGACACTAATACGCTTTATTCAGAAAATTATTATAAAGCAAACTCCCTACAGAAAAAAATCTGCAGGGAGTCTGTTTTTTATCTTAAAATAAAAATTGAAAGGAGTGGTAAATATATTATCACTTTAATTAAAGTATAACATATTAAAATGCAAATTGCAAGTATTTTTATGAACTTATTTGCGATTGCTGTTGTTAAGCACATTTTATTGCAAACTGAACGTGTTTTTGATTGTTTATTTTTTCCAAATTTATTGCATAATTATAGTAAGGAAGTGTATGACAAATGTTGAAAGTACAAGGAAAACCCGAATCTGCCAGCAAAACATTCAGGCTGCCGATAGATATGATTGAAAAACTCGATAAGATAGCGTATAAAAACAATATTTCATTAAATCAGCTTGTAATACAATGTTTAGATTACGCATTAAAAGATATTGATACCGGCGAAGAGGAAAAGCCTGATAACGATTAAACACATAAGCACAAAGACACTGAGAATTTTTAAGTTCCCTGTGTCTTAATTTTTTATTAATTACGCATTCCGAATTAAGCATTGTCCATTTATCCATTGCCAATTGAAATTACGAATTAAATAAGCTTCATGCAAAGGGACAACCCTATGGAGAAGGGGGAAGAACAACAAAACCCACCAAAAGCGGAGTACTTCCCCCCTTCTCCCTCAGGTTTTCCCTCTGCACACTCTTTCCTTCACCCTCAGCCCCTATTCCTCCGCTTTTGGAGAAAGATCATAAGAATAATTTTGTGAGAGCCAAATCCTGCACACATTCGGATTTGGCGTAAACTTTATATTGTATGTGCAAAATAGCTCCTGACGGTAATGTGCCAAAATGCGTTTTATTATCTCAAGGTTTGTTTCGACTTAGTAATTACGCATTACGAATTAAATTGTCAATTATCCATTATCAATTGTCAATTATTTTTCCCTTGACAAAAGCTAAAGATATGCTATAATATAAATGAAAAAGGGAGCCTGCGATAAGCGGTTTCTCCCAGTGTAGATTAAGAAATAACCGTTAACTGTGGAAAAGTTTAGGCGGTTATTTCTTTTGTTTTATAAAAAAGAAATTCTCTAATTTTTGTTACTGAAAATTATGTAACATAGAGAGATAACATTTAAAATTACAATGATAATTGAAAACAATTCGTCATATGTAACCATAGCTATCACCTCCCTTACGGGAGAAACCGCCTACCGTTAATGCAGACAACCCTTGCGACTATATTATCACAAGGGTTGTTTTTTGTCAAATTATGTCGAATTAATTATCCATTGTCAATTGCAATTCCTAATTTCGCATTACGCATTATGAATTACGAATTAGTAAGCAATTCCCTGCCACTTCATAGCGTCAGCAACCTTTAAGAAGCCTGCGATGTTAGCTCCCATTACAAGGTTACCTTCATGGTCATATTCCTTAGAAGCGTTATACGCATTATGGAAAATGTTTACCATGATATTCTTGAGCTTAGCATCAACTTCCTCAAATGTCCATGAAAGTCTTTCTGAGTTCTGGCTCATCTCAAGTCCTGATGTAGCAACTCCGCCGGCATTTGCAGCCTTAGCAGGTCCGAACATAATTCCTGCTTCTAAGAACTTCTCAATAGCCTCAGGAGTAGAAGGCATATTAGCACCCTCTGATACAGCGATTACACCGTTCTTGATAAGTGTAGCAGCAGCGTCACCGTCAAGCTCGTTCTGTGTTGCACAAGGAAGAGCAATGTCGCAAGGAATTGTCCAAATACCTGCACAGCCCTCATGGTACTCAGCACCCTCAACTCTATCACAGTATTCTTTAATTCTTCCTCTTTCAACTTCCTTGATCTGCTTAACAACATCAAGGTTGATTCCGTTCTTGTCATATACATATCCGTTAGAATCCGAAAGAGCAACGACCTTACCGCCAAGCTCAGTAGCCTTTTGAGTAGCATAGATAGCAACGTTACCCGAACCGGAAATAACAACAGTCTTACCCTTAAAGCTCTCGTTCTTCATGCACTTCATCATTTCTTCTGTAAAGTAGCATACGCCATAGCCTGTAGCTTCTGTTCTTGCAAGCGAACCGCCGTAGCTTAATCCCTTACCTGTCAACACGCCTGTAAACTCATTTCTGAGTCTCTTGTACTGACCGAACATATATCCGATTTCTCTTGCACCCGTTCCGATATCTCCTGCAGGAACGTCTGTATCAGCACCAATGTGCTTAGAAAGCTCTGTCATAAAGCTCTGACAGAATCTCATAACTTCTCCGTCGCTCTTGCCCTTAGGGTCAAAGTCAGAGCCGCCTTTACCGCCGCCCATAGGAAGACCTGTTAAGCTGTTTTTGAAGATCTGCTCAAATCCCAAGAATTTAATAACAGAAGCACATACTGATGGGTGAAGACGAAGTCCTCCCTTGTATGGACCTATAGCAGAGTTAAACTGACATCTGAAACCTCTGTTAACCTGAACGTTTCCGTTGTCATCAACCCATGAAACTCTAAACTGAATAAATCTCTCCGGCTCAACGATACGATCGATGATTCCGTTAGTTTCATATGACTTATCCTTTTCAACAACCGGCTCGAAGCTCTCTAAAACTTCTCTTACTGCCTGCAAGAATTCGGTTTCACCGGGATTTCTTGCGCAAACCTTTTCATATACCTTTGCAAGGTATTCGTTCTTAAACGCCATTGTTCAAGCCCTCCAACATTAATTATTTTTTGTAAAAAATGCGATAAAACGTCGTTTCGCAATTCATACAGCGTAAATATAATACCATAAATCACAGAATTTGGCAAGAAATTTTGCAAGATTTTTTTTGAATAATTCATTTTTTACATTTTGTTAATAAAAAATATTATCGAAAAAACTACAAAAACAGGTGTGGATACTAGTTTTTGTCTAACGAAAAATATGTCTTGACTTAAGTATAAAAATATGATATAGTTGTATTTACCGCAAAAACAGATG
The DNA here is from genome assembly GCA_902489475.1 of uncultured Oscillospiraceae bacterium. Taxonomy (GTDB): domain Bacteria; phylum Bacillota; class Clostridia; order Oscillospirales; family Ruminococcaceae; genus UMGS1601. The sequence goes on from CABUAH010000002.1 coordinate 48,084, forward strand.
TATACAGGAGGTGGACTTATGAATGATAATCAAAGTAGAAGCGAGAAGCTTGTAGTTGTCAACGCAAAGGTCCTCCCTGACATAATGTTAAAGGTATTGACAGCAAAAAAGATGAAAGCATGCGGAGATGTCAAAAACTCCTCCGATGCTTGCAGAGCAGTTGGAATATCAAGAAGCGCATACTATAAATATAAGGACTGCGTTTTCGGATATGAAGAAAAAATGCAAAGCAAAATTTTATCTTTATACCTTGTATTAAAGGATGAAAAAGGTGTATTATCGGGAATAATCTCATCTCTTTATGAGATCGGCGTAAATATTCTTACGGTAAACCAAAATATACCTGTTGATTCCGTAGCAAGTGTTACAATATCTGTGAGGATGGAAAAGGCTGACGCCTCGTCGTCTAATATAAAAGAAATACTGTTAAACACATACGGAGTTGTTGACGTAAAAATAATTTCTGGCGAATAAGCTTTATTGTCTTTGATTGACATAAGTTGAAAGGATGGTACATATTAATGAGCAAATACGCAGTAATAGGATACGGTGTTGTCGGAAGCGGAACGGTAGAGCTTTTTGAAAAGAACCGTGAATCAATAACGAAGAAAATCGGAAGAGATGTAAAACTCGGATACATTTTGGATTTAAGAGATTTCCCCGACAGCCCATACAAAGATATACACACAAAGGATTTTAACGATATATTAAACGATGCTGAGGTTGAAGCTGTTGCTGAAGTAATCGGAGGGATCCACCCGGCATACGAATTTACAAAACAGCTTTTAGAAAAAGGAAAAAGCGTTGTAACATCAAACAAAGAGCTTGTTGCACAAAAGGGAGCAGAGCTTTTTAAAGTTGCAAAGGAACACAACGCAAGCTATCTTTTTGAAGCGTCTGTCGGGGGAGGAATTCCTATCATAAGACCGCTTCACAAATGCCTTGCAGGAAATAAAATTGAGCAAATATCAGGAATTTTGAATGGAACTACAAACTTTATCCTAACAAAAATGATCAAAGATCAGATGAGCTTTGATAACGCACTAAAGCTCGCTCAGGAGAACGGTTTCGCTGAAGCTGATCCTACGGCTGACGTAGAAGGACACGACGCTTGCAGGAAAATTTGTATACTTGCTTCTCTTGCTTCGGGAAGCCACATTTATCCAAATGAAGCTTACTGTGAAGGAATCACAAAAATCACTCCTGAGGATGTTGAATATGCTCAAAATGCAGGATATAGAATTAAGCTTATCGGCTCGTCAGCTCCGCTTGAAAACGGAAAACTCACAGTTATGGTTTGCCCAAGGCTCATTCCTGAAAGCAATCTTCTTTCTCATGTTGACGGTGTTTACAACGCAATCTCGGTTACCGGAAACGGTGTAGGTGATGTTGTTTTCTACGGTCAGGGAGCAGGAAAGCTTCCTACAGCCTCTGCCGTTGTGGGAGATCTCATTGATGCACTTGTTCACAGAGAAAGACCTCTTACAGTCTCATGGGATTTGCCAAGCGAGGAAAAGCAAACCGTTTCTCACAAGCAGGCTGAAACCGCCGTATACATAAGAGCTAAAATCAATGACGAAAACGTAAAATCAAAAATCTCGTCTGTTTTTGATCAGCCTATCTTCATAGAACGAAACAACCGTCCTGATGACGAGGTAGCATTTATTACCTCATCAATGAAAGAATTCATAATAGACGAAAAGCTTGAATCGTTATCAGAAGATATAGAAGTGCTTCACATTATAAGAACTCTTTAAAAACAAATCCGCAGTCATTTTTGCCTGCGGATTTACACTTGATAAAACTACCGTTTAAAAGGGATGTATAGCTATGCAAGGATACAACTGCATTGCAGTTATAAATAAGGATAATGATAAATGGCTTATGTGCCTTAGAAAGAAAAATCCATACAAGGGACTTTTAAATCTTGTCGGCGGAAAAATTGAAGACGGCGAAGATTACCTTTCGTCTGCATACAGAGAACTTTTTGAAGAAACAGGCATTTCCGATAAGGACATTAATCTTTTGCATATCATGGATTTCAACTATCCTCTTGACGATTGTTTCGTTCAAGTATATGCCGGTAAATTAAAATATGACATACAGGTTTTCGGAGATGAAAATGAGCTTAAGTGGATAGATTTAAACGAAAACTTTTTTGATACTAACAAATATGCAGGAGAAGGAAATATCGGTCATATGCTTGAGCATATAAAAATTCATCAAAACAAGTTAGGCTAAGGAGGGCAAAATGATAAAGCTTAGAATTCCTGCCACGAGTGCAAATCTCGGCGCAGGCTTTGACGCACTTGGACTCGCTATGACATACTACAATTATGTAAATATAGAAGAAAGCGATACAGTAGACATAACCTCGCTCGATGGGCTTAAAATTCCTACAGACAAATCAAATCTAATATATGAATCCGCTTCGCACCTTTATGAGATATGCGGAAAAAAGATGACAGGTCTTAAAATCGAGCAGACAAGCAACATTCCTATGGCAAGAGGGCTCGGCTCTTCGTCCGCCTGTATCGTTGCAGGGCTTTTAGGTGCAAACACTCTTCTAAACAATCCTCTTTCAGCTGATGAGCTTGTTGACCTTGCTGCACAGATTGAAGGGCACCCTGACAACACAGCTCCTGCCCTCTTAGGTGGAATCGTAACAGCTGTATTTGACGGAAGAAAAGTTCATTGGGTAAAACAGGAGGTAACAACAAAGCTTAAATTTGTTGCGATAATCCCCGATTTTGAGTTAAAAACGGAAAAGGCACGAGCTTGTCTCCCAAAAGAAATTTCGCACAAGGACGCTGTTTACAACCTTTCCCGTGCAGCACTTTTCTCAGCTTCACTTCTTACAGGAAAGTTTGAAAACCTTAGGACTGCCTGCCATGATAAACTGCATCAGCCGTACAGAATGGAGCTTATCCCTAACTGCCGCAGGGTTTTTGACATAGCCTACAACCATGGTGCTTATGCCGCATATATAAGCGGAGCAGGTCCTACCGTTATGGCGGTAGTAGATGAGGACAACGAATTCTTTACAGGGAAACTTAAGTTCTCGCTTGAAACTGAAGGATTAAAAGGCTGGGACGTTAAGCTTTTTCATATAGACAACGAAGGTACTAAGTTAATTTGACATTTAACTATAAGAACACCGCAGAATTTACTGCGGTGTTCTTATTTTGCATAAAAAAAGAGCAGACTTTACATCTGCCCTTTGTATCACACAATTTTAATTTCAACTTATTTTTTCTATACTCTTAATATCACGATAACAATCAATTAAACAAAAACACCCCTTTTTCGACATAAGCATCATACTTAAATCGAATATGGGGTGTACAAGTTTATTTAATCTATATACCTTAAAGTTTTCTTCCGTAGATAAACTGATAAATCAGCGTCAGTGCAAGCCATGCAAGATTATACATAATCACCGTAGTTGCAGTAAGGCTTGAGAAAGAACCGAACACTATCATAACAAGCGATATCAATGCTCCAAGCATTGCGCTTGCAACCTGGATCAAAACTCCTCCGTTGGAAATCTTTTGAAGCTTCTTTGCACCGTTTATAAGCATTGCAAACGAAGGGAAATGTCCTGAACATAGCATCGACGCTCTTGCTCTCTCGGTAATTGCAGTTTCCCTCTCGTAATCTTCATGGAATCTAAATGGCAAAAGCTTTATCGCATCAGGCTGAATTTCAAACAAATCCGCCAAAAATCCCAAAGAGATAAATCCGTCAACCGTTCTTATAACCGTTGCGATTTGATTTTTTTCAAGAATGTTTAACCATTTTTTAACGCTGATGCTCGGCATTACCTGAATGACGAACAGCGTTGAAACTACTCCGCCAATTGAAAGATAAAGCGGAATATATCCTCTTGTATACTCTTTTTCCTTTGTTTTCGTAGGAAGTCCCTCAATTGAATGATTCTCCATAAGCTCTCTTGTTCCGAAGAGTACGCGCTTATTCTCTATCCAACCCGAAAGACCTAATCCATCCTCAAAAATGTAACTTTCAACAGGATACAAAAGCTCTGTCTTTCCCTTTAGCATATTATAAAATGTCGGTTTTAAAACGCTTCCGGCATGGCAGGTGAGTGACGCTGCCATGAGAATACACTCCTCTATAGAAGTTGCACTCATAGATTTCAAGTTTACAAGGTTTACCATTCCCTCCGGGAAAAGCTGACTTGCATCAACCAAGATAGAGTTTGTATCAGAAAAATCTTCAACGGCAGAATATCCGAGCATCACAGCAGACGACTGCAAAAACTTTTTAGAAGCTCTCGAAAGCGGAAGATTTACAATAAGCATAAGTGCAAAGGAAGAAATCATTGACACCGTTCCGGAAAAGGTTATAACAGCAGCTAAAATTCTTCCCGAAAAACCGACTGCGTTGCGATCGCATACAATTGCCAAAAGCCCTACTATAAGAGATGCTATCAAAATAAGCGGTGCGTATGTACGGCAAAATCTGTCGGCAGCATCCGTAGAATACGAATTTTTAAGGAAGTTTTCATTAAACTCCGTCTTTTTTATTGCCGCAAGCTCAGGGAAATCATTTACCGTTCCTTTTGTAAACTTAACCGCAACATCCTCATTAGTTACGCTTGTTATAGCATATTTATCAAATTCACCGGCAACGTATCTAAAGTTTCTAAGCGTTCTGTTTACAATAAGAAGCTTTCCGAGTGTATTAAATAAAAGTCCCAAAATAGCAACAGACATATAAAGGTTGTATGCTCTTGTCTGCATAATAGACGAATCAAACAGTAGGATTAAGGATACGGCGGTTGCCGAAACAATTGAGATTGCCGCTATGCTGTCGCAGTCCGCCTGACGTTTAATAAGCTTTTTAAAGCCTGCGGTTATTACTGTATAAGAAACGAATGACGAAATAAGTCCGAAAATCAAATTTATGAATACAAATGACGAATCACTTGTTCTCTTAAAGATTTCTAAAATAGGCCAGCCCAAATCATTTGCAAATGCAATATACGCAGAGAAAACTGTTGTAAACAACAAAACGCAAAGACGAATTGTCAGATTGTTTTTTAATCCTATAATATCAGATAAAACCTTAGGCGCTTGTTTGTAATCGTCAAAATCACCTATGGTTTTTTCTATTTCCTTTTCTTCCTCCTCGTCATCTCTCTCATCAGTTCTTAAAACAAAATTTTTAATTTTATTTTTCCTGTTCTCAGATAATATCTGCATCTTTATAGTGTCAGTTGCATCATTCGGAATTTCCACAGAATCATCTTTTATAGCGTCAAACTGCTCAGTTTTCGGGATTATTTTTCCTTTAAGATTTAAGTCTACATCCTTTAGCTTAAGTCTTTTCACCGGAACTACCGGTACGTCTTTTTTAACAGGCTTTCTCTCACGCTTTAATTTCATAAGACCTTCAATAATCGCAGTATTACCCGATGTTTTTCTAAGCCTGAAACGGCTGTTAAGTCCAGCGTCAAAGCCCTCCTGCTCAAGTCTTTGCTCTTCCTCACGCTCAAGCGCTCTTTTTGAAGCTTTCTTTTCGTGTGAATCTTCGTTCTCAGCGCCTTGCGTCGAAAAGCCGTTTTTGTAATTTGTATCAGCAACAGGTGTAGGAATATCAGAGTCAAACCGAATATTTATTCCGTCGTTTTGCTCCTCAACAACAGCGTCATCAGCAACTTCAACTCCGTCAACGGCGGACTCTACCAAAACGTCAACGTCAACGCTTTCAATATCCCCCTGCCTTATAACCTTAGGCTGTTCTCCATAGTCTTTGACGTCCTGAGAAGCAGATACTTCCAAATCATCCAAAGGCGCAGCATTATCGCTTTCGCCGGCTTCAGCCTGTGTTGAAACCTCGTCAGCCGACGAATTATCATAAGCCTCAGCTATCTGTGAAGCGATCTCATGCGACTTTTTCTTAGCTACAGTTTCTTCCAAAAGCTTCTCAACATCAAAATCACTTTTTTCACGAGCATTTTTGGCTTTTGAAGAATACTCTTCAAGAATATCGTCAAGTGAAAACTTATCCGCCAATTTACACACTCCTTACCCAAAAACATATACATGTATATCTATTAATCAATCTGACCTTCTTTGTCTTACAGCTTCATACATAAAAACTCCCGCCGCAACAGAAGCATTAAGTGAATTTACCTTACCGTACATGGGCAGCTTAAGTAAAAAATCACATTTTTCTCTGATAAGCCTTCCCATGCCAAATCCCTCGGAGCCTATTACAAGAGCAATCGCTCCCTTTAGAGAAACGCTTGTATAATCATCGCCCGAAGCATCGGTACCGTAAATCCAAACACCGTTTTTCTTAAGTTCATCAATAGCAGCTGAAAGATTTGGAACCCTCGATACCAAAACATGCGATACCGCCCCGGCGGATGTCTTATATACAGTAGATGAAAGCGAAGCGCTTCGCCTTTTAGGAATGATAATTCCGTGTGCGCCAACCGCCTCCGCCGTTCGTATTATTGCTCCCAAATTATGCGGATCTTCAATTTCATCACAGATAATTATAAATGGATCTTCGCCCTTATTTCTCGCATTATCCAAAATATCCGAAACTAAACAGTATTCAGAACAGCCTAAAACAGCGATAACCCCTTGGTGTGAAGCACCACCCGACATTTTGTCAAGCTTTTTATCATCCACCCGTTTAATAACTATTCCGCTTTTTTTACAAAGATTAACTATAACGCTTATTGATCCCTTTGCATTTGCATTTATATATACACTGTCAATTGTTTTATTTGCTTTTATAGCTTCGGTTACGGGATTTCTTCCGACAATAATTCCACCGGACTCCGCCGCACTTGCATTTTGTTTATCATTGGAGTTATTACCCATTGCAAAGCTCCTTTTAAATAACTGTAATTTTGCCTATCAGCCGCACTGTAAAACCGCCTGCACCGCTGTAAATATCACCGCAAGGTGTTTACCTATTTCGCTTTTCGACATAAAAATTACTTTTTTACAAATTATTTTACATTATACCACATATTTTCAAAAATTACAAGAGGTAAAATCAAGCATAAAAGGCTTATTGCTGTCCTTTTACGCATAATCAAAATGATTATCTATCAGTTTTCGCTTTAAAGAATTTTTATCACTTTAGAAATGTTTATTTAACTCAAAATACATGATTTATTCATAATATTGCCCGGTGCTGTACAAACTTCGGCAATTTAATAATATTAAGTGCAAAATATCAAGTTTTAAACAAAAACTGTTTAAAACTTTGTTTAAAACCCAAAACTAGGGTAATTTTAGTTTAAAACTCTGTTTAAAACGTTGAAAAAAGCTTGTTTTTTCGGTGTTTTGTTGTAGTCAAAACTTAAAACGTACAAAAAAATGTTCTTGTTTTTCGGAAATAATCGCTACGATTTATGAACAAACTATTACAAAATCCACTTTGTAATAATTTGTAATTTAGAAAGTCTTGATTTTGCTTGCCGCATCAAATAGTAATCCTAATTTAACAAAATAATGATGCCCAAAAATAACAAAAAATTACAAATCAATTACGCTGTTTTACAACTGTCGGACAACACACAAGCAGTCAAAAACAAGTCCTAAAAACCTCCCTTATAATGCCTATCTTGTTGTCAAAAATTTTATTGCCCGTTCAATTGAATCTTTCGAGTTTTTCCAATCGGCATTTTTGCCCGTGTTCCTGTAATCGTACATATTGCAGTAGTGCGTCACGTCCTCAATCAATCCCTCAAGTCCCTTTTTGACAAGCATCTCACAAGCATTCAAAAAAGCTCTGCGGTACTTTTTATCCATATTTCCGTCGCTTAACGACATAAGCATATCATAGTGGTTTACACAAAGCATTTCCTGTTCTTCAAACAATCTTCTGAAATCATTACTTTGTGAGTACATATCAAAAACCGTTTGCACAAGCCTTGACATTCCCCACTCAATTTTTGAACATACAAAGCACTCGCTGTTTACTGCCGTCACCTTTTTTTGCTTGGCTTTCACTCCCTCAAAAATGCTCTTTTTTGAAAGAACATTTTTGTCAAGCTCCATGAGATGAGATTGGAGCAAAAGTGCAAGCGACAGCCTGTTTTTCTGTGCAAGCATTTTATCAAAGTGTGTTTTGCAAAAGCCCTGTTTGTTGGTTTCTATTCTGACGTCCGGCTCCATCATAGCAGACCCCATTATATATTCGACCGCCCTATCCTCAAGCATATCTCTCATAAGGCAAATAGGGCACCCGCATTTCGGCTCAAAAATTTCATTTATAGGTATTGTAAGTATGCTTTCTCTCATCGCTTTTAAGCTCCTTGTAAACTATTTATTTATAAATAAGTATACCACAAAACCACGGTTACTGCAATAAAAAAGGCGGCATCCTTTAGATGCCGCCAAGATTAAAACACAAGTCCTTTATCATTTTCAGTAGCGATATTTTCAGCTTCTTCCTTTCTTTTTACCTCCACTTCAGCTTTGAAGCGTTCCCGTGAAAGCCTTACAAGCATTATAAGCGAGCTTAAAATTATGAATACACAAGCGATTGCCGTTGCCCACTCAATTCCCTCTTTGAACAAGAACATAAACAGCTCTTCGTTTCTCAAAGAAAAAAGGTTGCTGTAATCTCCTTGGCTGTAATGATTGTAGATAGTTGCTGATGAAAAAATAAATATCAAGATTGACATTGCTAATGTCAGAGAAAGCTCAAAGCCGCCAATCTTTTTGACTTTATACGAGCTTATCTGTGCGATCAAAAACAGCATTGATAACACCGTAAGAAGAATAACCTTACTGTAACTCTCAAAAAATTCAAACGAGTCAGAGGTAACGACATAGCTTATATTTTGTGAAAACAGCTTAGAATAGGTATATCTTCCTATAAATTCGCTTGCCGCCGCTGCAGCAGATACAAGCAAAGCCGCTATGCAAAAAATCATTGGCACAGCAGACGAATAAGTAAGTCTTTTTTTCATTGTTTTCTCCTTTCATAAAACAAAAAACAGAAGACATTTTTGCCTTCTGTTCTTATCATAGAAAATTAAATGCTGCTTGTCAACGCTGAAAAAAATAAGTATTTGTCATCTTTTAAGCTTTGTTCTGATTTTTTCATAAATCACTCCGTTTTTATACTGCAAAATGAATATCACCACGCAAATCAATACGCCAAGAATTGAAACCAATGCAGAAAAAACAAAGTAGTCCGGCATAAACGTCATGCTGACTGTGTGTTTTCCCTTTGGAATTTCAATTGCAATAAGTGCGTCGCAGGCAGCTTTTTTAGGACTTACCGGCTTTCCGTCAACTTCTATCTTCCAGCCGTCCTCATAAGGAATAGTCGTTAAAAGAACCTGACCTTCCTCAGCCGTTACCGTTCCGCTTAAGCTTCTCGCAGTGTATTTTGTTACCTCAAGCGAGTTTTCTTTAACCGTTTGCGCAGCAGCTTCAAACGCATCTTTGTTTAACGTGTAAAAACAAGGTGCTTTCCAATAAGCTTCCGTTATAACAGTAATGCGGATTCGTATACGATCTCCCTGATCATAATCTCCGAAAGAAAGTATTTTATAGTCGTCGCCCTCAAAATACGATCCGGCAAAATCCATTGCAGGCTCTCCGCCCGTCTGCTCTATTGCAGCCTGATACTCATCCTCGCCGTAGTACCAAATATTACATTTACGCTCATAATTTGTAGGCAGATACATATAAAGCGGTCCGCCCTCGTTCATTGTCACAATATAGTCAATATGGCACTCGGCAGCCTCATCAGCCGCATGGAAATATCTTGTTGTTCCATCGTCCATGCTCTCGCTCGCAAGATTTTCTGTTCCTGCCTCCTCAAAAGCCAGCGGTACAAGGTATTCCTCGTTTTGTCCTGTGACAGAGGAAAGCAGCGTATTTTGATTTTCAAAGACGTTGTCGCTCAAAAGGCTTACATTCAAAACGGATTCGTCCGCCATGTATGCATATGACGAAGCGTATGGATTTTCATAAACCGATACCGTTCCCTTTGATACCGTATCCGATGAAGCATCAACTACCTCGTATTCGTCCTTTTTCTGATAAAGCGACGGAACATTTTCAATCTGAACAGGTGCGAAGGAAGAGAAAACATCATCGCTTTTTGACAATAGATATTTTATATCAAAAAGCATATCATTTACATACGTCGAGCCGTTATAAATCGTATAGTTTCCCCCATAGCCGTACCCAAGAGCATGAAGCATCGTAAGCGCAGGTGTATTCATTGTAGAAGAAGAGTGAGAAATACCTGCAAATCCCATTCCCATAGGATCGCAAACGGTTCTCAAAAACGTCTTTTCCATTCTGTAAAGTCCATCGTCTTTGGATTGTATATTATCCGTAACTCTCCTCATTTCGGTCATATAATCCTCATACGAAGTGTAATCGCTGTAAGCCACATCATCATCGATTTTTTCAAGTGTGTCGTATGAAACAATTCCCATTTCAAGGCACACCACTACGCAAAGAGCTATTTTAAGTCCTCTTTTAAGGTTTTTTGTTCCGGCTTTTTTAATTCCTGCTACAAATGCAAAATACACGGCTACAGCCAAAAAAGAAAACAAAATTCCGCCTACTTGATTAGCCGCAGCTCCTAAATCGTCAGCACCTGATGAATAGGTTGTAAAATAGCTTAGATCACGAGTTTCTGCAAACGCCAAAAATGCAAATATTCCGACAAGAGAACCGCCCAAGGCTTTGAAAGAAAATCCGTCAAGATTGTCAAATGTTCTCGCCGCCATATAAATAAGCATAAACGACAATACAAAAGAATAGCGGTAATTAAGCCAGTTCGGCGCCTGCATACCATGCCAGAAAAGATCTATAGGCGCTATATACATACTTATTGACACCGCTGTGCTAACAACTGTTGTAAGTGCCTTTTCCTTCCAGCCGATTTTCTTGTTCACATAGTAAACCGGAAGCATCAAAATTGTTAATGTTCCCGAAAAAATCATCGGAAGTCCGTCGACGTTTACCGTGTCGTATGTCATCGGGAAAAGCTTTGCAAAAAATTCAACAAGTTCAAACTGAGTTCTAAACGAAAAGTCTGCAACAGAAAACTCAAACTTTCCCAAAGACAAGCTTTTTACAACCGGCAGCAAAACAAACATTGCACACATAATTGCAATAAACGTACTCAATGCGAATTTTAAGAAAGAAATTAAAATGTCAAAAAAACGTATCTTTTTGTTTCTAAAAAATACGTATGCGACAAAGTATATGCCTGTAAAAATTCCGACCATATAACCGATGTAAAAATGTGCAACAAACATCAGTGCCAAAGGAATAATAAAATTTAAAAGCTTTCCCTCGTCAACAAGCTTTGATACACCGTAAATTATAAGCGGAAGATAAATAAGTCCGTCAAGCCACATAGGATCCATAAGCTCGACAATCATATAGCTCATTAAGGCATAGCAGGTTGAGAATATTACAGTTGTTGAATTTTTAGCAAAAAAAGTTTTTCTCAGGAAAAATGCAAAGGTCACAGCAGCCGCTCCGATTTTTAAAAGCTGCATAAGCTCTATTGCACCACACATCATCGTTCTCGGCAAAAGACATATTACAAGCATAAAAGGGCTTGCGAGATAATAGCCGAAAATGCCGAACATCTCGCCCGAAAGATTTCTGTTAAAGCTGTAAATAAAGCTTCCGTCACCCCAAAAAGCATCTCTGAATGCTTCGTAGTAATATACATACTGTCCGTTTAAATCAAGCACCAGCACGGAGTTTTCTCCAAATGGATGAACCTTAAAAAAGGCATATACTACATACATTATTAAAAACGGAATCGCAAATACTAAAAAATAAAGTCTTTTATCATAAATCCGTCTTGAAAGCTTTTTGTTCTTTTTAGATCCAACCGCATTAGTCGGCGGCAAAAGCGTTTTATTTATTTTCAACAAAGAAGAATCCATTTTCTAATCTCCAGACTTTTTGCTTTGAAGCCTATCTCTTATGATATACCTCGGACGCTGTTTTATTTCCTCATATATTTTTGATAGATAATATCCGATTATTCCAAGACTTATCATAATCATGCTTCCAATAAAAAGGAGAAGCAGTATTACCGTTGTAAAGCCTGTTGCGGAATGTCCGAGTATTTTCATCACAAGCGTTTGTATACCCAAAATAACAGCGCACAAAAGGGTGATAAATCCTATAACGGTGACAATATGAAGCGGAGCTGATGTAAACGAGGTAATAGAATTAACAGCATATTTTATAAGACTTTTTACACTCCATTTTGATTCGCCGTCAAATCGCTCCTGAACTTCAAAGTAAACCGTTTCAGTATTAAATCCTACCCAGCTTGACATTGCTCTGAAAAATGTTAGCCTTTCGGGCATTTGGTTAAGCTGATCGACAACTCTTCTGTCTAAAAGCTTAAAATCCGATGCGTCTTTCATCTCAAGTCCCGACGCTTTTCTTATGAGCTTGTAAAAAAGAAGCGAAAAGCATTTGTAAACAGGATTTTCCTTTCCTCTATCCGCCTTTTTAGCCTCAACTATATCAACTTCAGGATTGTTTTTCCATATTTTATACATCTCAACTATTGTTTTCGGAGGATGCTGTAAATCACAGTCCATTAAAACGCAGGCATCTCCCCTTGCTTCTTTGAGTCCTGCAAAAACAGCGCTCTCCTTTCCGAAATTTCTCGAAAAGTTTACAGCAACTATATTATCCATTTTCTCAGTAAGCTCTTTTAGCTTGTCCCAGGTTTTATCCTTAGAGCCGTCATTGACAAAAACAAGCTCGAAATCTATATCATTCTCCTTTAAAATCTCACTTACAACATTTGCAGTATTCTCAACATTTCCTTCTTCGTTATAGCTCGGAATTACAATTGACAGCATTTTAAAACCTCCGTAAAAATCATTTTAAATCTATACTATTTTGAGTCTTTCTCAAAAAAATCAAAAACAAAACCTGTGTAAACAAAAGCGTTATGACAACAGCTTGAGTTATCGCCATGGCTGCACCTTCAGGCAAAATTGGCTCAATCAGTCCTGCAAATACAAAATATACCGCCTCAACAACCAAAAACACAAGCCAAACCTTTGCGGCAGTATTATAATACACGGTATTTTTTACCCGTTCCTTGAGTTTTGAAAAACAGAATAAAACAAATGTCATAACCGCAAGCTTGCAAATCGCATAAAAAAGTGAAATGGGAAATTCTTTAATGCCCGGCAAAAGTGACATCACCTCATAAGGTATGCTTATGACAAGCACAAAAATTTCAGCCGCCTTGGCATAAGACGCATATTTTATCATATCTGACATTTTAAATGTCGCCAAAAGCATAAACATCCAACCTAAAAAATCAGGAAGAACATCTATCTCATATGAAGTGACATTTAAGTCAAACAGCAAAAAAATAAACGAAGCAAATATCAGTCCCATTATATCACCGTTTCTAATCAGGTTTTTTATGCAAAATAATCATCAGTAATAATTTTAGGCCTTGCATACGCTGCATGAAATTTATAAAAAACATATTTGCATTAGGTGCAGACAAGCCCTCATTAAAATTAAATTATACTATATTTGTTTTTTATTGTCAATTTCAGATACCCTTTGAAGCAAAACGGCGGAGAAAAACTTCTCCGCCGTAAAAGTTACTCTTTCTTCTTTAAAATTTTGCCGGCAAACTCGCTTGTTTCCTGATTTTCTTCCTTTTTGATTTTGCCAACTTCACGTTCTTCAGGCATAAGCACAAGGTCATATACCTCTTTTGAAGCTTTTCTTCTCCTCCTGTTGTAGAAAATTATGAAAACAAACGCTACAAGACAAACAACGCTTATAACCGCTCCGAGGACAAATCCCTCAGGACAGTATTTAAGCTCGATCGTATGACTTCCCTTTTTAAGTCTGATTCCCATCATACTTCCCTTGTGGCTTGTTGTTCCGTCACGTTCAGAGTAGGTGTTGTTACAAACAGGTACAGCCTCCTGCTTTTCACCGTCTACATAAACACTCCAACCCTTTTCATAAGGAATCGACATATACATAATTCCGTCTATCGACGCATCTATTTTGCCCTTTATTTCAGTATCACTTACACTGTCGATATCAAGTGTTCCGTTTGATTTAAGTTTTTCGATCCCTGCGTCAAAAACGTTGCTGTCAAGTCTGTAAACACAGCTCATAAACGAACTTTTAGATACAAGCTTATCCTTTGTCGTTCCGGTAATTGTAACAGTATCGCCGGCCTTCAAATATCCTATCTGACAAGCATACGGCATAGTAGGTTTTAACGTGAGAGTCTGAGATTCATTATCGGGATTCGTTGAGGTGATAGTTATAGTCTCCATCTCACTGATTTTAAATGCCCCGTAGTAATTTCCAGCTTCGGTAACCGTATATTTAAGCGACAAGGTTGATTTTTGATCGTTTATTTGAGTATTTGAAATCAAATCTACATCTGTGAGCTTAACTCCGAATCCGTCAATAATAAGTCCTGAATTTATAATATCATCAGTCAAGTCAATTGTAAATTGAATTGATTTTCCCTCATCAAACTTAAATCCTTCTATAGTCCGTCGGTTTTCAGGATTGTTTTTGCTGTAGTACTCGATATTAGAGCCGCTTGACCATACAGACTTGTCATCCATATATTCAAAAGTGACCTGAATTTTTTTACCCGACGCATTTTTCAGCTTATCGGGAGTTACTTCAAAAATCGTTCCCGCCTTAACTTCGTCTACGTCCTCATCGCTGTCGTTGAGAGGCAGAGCCTTGCTTAAAAGTGAGGTTTTACTGCCTTGGCTAACCGGCTCATAGGTGTGAAAGCCAGTTCTTTTATCTATACTTGAAACAACACAGTTTACGCAGCCGTCACTTCCTGTCATCGGCGCATAGTAAAACAGAGGATCGCTGCTTCCCGTCATTGCCTTAAAAAGTTGACCTTGATAATAAAACGGTATTGACGAAATAACATTCATATCGGCAATATCATCTTCACACATAAATCCAAGTGGAAGATATGCTTTATTTTCATAAATCCTTACTCCGCCCTCTGTGTCAACGAGCTTATTATACGTCTTATCAAGAAGCGGTCCTGTCTTAGCTATAGTATATTTCAGATTTAAAACTGCATTTGTAAACGGCGTTGTCGCAGCATAGTAATACCTGTTTCCTGCCTGCGAGCCCAATATTCCTAAGTTGTGCATATATTGAGAAATTTCACAGTTTATCATCGAAGAAAACATTGAAATTCCTCTGTATTGATAAAGTGCAGGATCGTTTATAGTATAGGATTTCGACATCTCCATTCTGTAAAAGTCATCATCCTTGGACTCATATTTATCCAAAAGCTTGTCTACATTTTCTCCATTTGAAAAATATGTCGAGTAGGCAGATGTTCCGACAGCTTCAGTTCCCGCCTTGACGTTTGAGTTAAGCTCAAAAACCATAAGAAAAATCATGATAAACGATATGACTTTTGTGTTCAAAAGCCTAAACGAGGCAAGCACAATACACACAATATATCCGATACCTAAATACAAATTACCGTTAAACGCCGAATCTTCCATTCCCGAAAGCTTTGCAATATACAAAAGAACAGCAAGCATCGCCGCCCCTCCGACAACCATTATCCAATGCGCCCGATCGAGCTGTGTAAATGCCCGATAGCCTATCGCTAATGCTGCAAACACAAAAAGGAAAGAAAATCTAAACGGAATCATGTTTGTAAAATGAAAACCGTTCCATATATAATCAAGCACATTACAGTTGCAGCTCAATATCAAAAATCCAACGACCACTGCATATGTTATCTTTTCTCTAATAGAAATCTTATTGCAGAAAAGCATAACACCAAGCATTATGAGTGCTAAAAGTCCACCGTAAAGATTAGGAAGCCCCTCTTTATTGGAAGGAGTTCCAAACGCAAGTGCATTTGATATTACGTTTATAAAGCTGTCATAATATTTAAATGCAGTAGGAAATGTGGAGTTTGCCGAATAAGCGTGCTGTAAAGCAATATATGCCGGCAAAATCAAAACCGCCGTTATACCCAATGCTATTACCGTAAACAACGCTATCTGACCGAATCTCTTTAAAAACATTTTAAATGTCGGACGAAGAATAATATTTACTGCAAAAAACATTATGGCTATAAACACGCATACAAAAAAGCCGACATAGAAATTTGAGAAAAATGCAAGTGCCAAAGCGATGACGTAGGTTTTATACCTGCCCTCTCTTACAAGCGCAAATGTTCCCAAAAAGGCCAGCGGTGCAAGTGCTACCGTATCAAGCCACATTACATTCCAATAATATCCCATCATATATGCTGAAAGCGCATACGGAATTGCAAATAAAACTATCGAGAAATCATTTCTTTTAAATACGCCCCGCAAAAACATCGACATGAACATTCCTGCACAGCCTATCTTTATACAAACAAAAAGCGCCAAAAACTCACGCAAATGTTCGCTTGGAAGAAATACAGTCAAAAAGTTGAGCGGACTAGCCGTATAATAGGACATTGTCGCTAAGAAATTGCTTCCCATTCCGCTTCTCAACGAATAAAGAAGCGAACCGCCGCTTTGCATTTTATCCTGCATTTCCTGTAAAAACGGGAAATACTGATGCCAACAGTCAATTACAAGTATCTGCTTATCGCCGTCTGACGAAAAGCCAACTATTCCCTGTGCCGCAAACGCAAGCGCAATCATTACAAATGGAATTATAAACGAAAGGGCTACAAAAAAACCGTTGCCGAAAATTTTTACTCCCTTTTTATCTAAAATTCTTTTAGCCCCTCCCGGCATTTTAAGTCCAACCTCTTTTTCATTGGCACGCTTAAAAAAGCCGTTATTTTTCTTTTCCACGTTTTCCAAAACTACATCGCCTTTCAGAATTTTTTATCTGTTAATACTTAAATAATAATTATAGTTAGTATACCATAAACCCCAACAAAAGTAAATGCCTTTTATTCCTTTATATACATAAAAATGAGTGTGCCGAACTTATCGACACACTCAAAGTAAAAAGCAGTTATTTTATTTTGTCCACAGCCGCAAATATAAACGCCGGCACAACTGAGAAAATTATACATATCACAAGCTGCATCGCATTGAGCGCATATGTGTTGAACACAACTGTTAAAAACGGCACTGTGATACACAAAATCAGCAGTAAGAACGAGAAGATTCCCGACACTAATAAAAACGGATTATTTAAAAGCTTCATCTTAAAGATAGATTTTGTTTCCGACTTACATTCAAACGAATGTACAAGTTGTGACAAAACAAGGGTGAAGAGCGCCGCTGTTCTTGCAATATCAACGCTTCCCGACAGCTTTAAAACCGATGTAAACGCTCCGAGCGTACATAATCCTATAAACAACCCTCTGAATATGATTTTGCTTAAAAGTCCGTCGGAGAAAAAGTTGTTTTCATTTTTCGGCTTTTGTTTCATAACCTCGTCCTCTGTCGGCTCAAGCCCCAAAGCGATAGCAGGCAATCCGTCTGTAACAAGATTCACCAAAAGTATTTGCGTTGGAAGTAAAACTGGCGGTAGTCCTATTAAAATTCCGAACAGCATTGTCACAATTTCTCCGATGTTGCAGGAAATGAGATACCTTACAAATTTTCGTATGTTTGTATATATTCCTCTTCCCTCTTTAACAGCTTCTACTATCGTTTCAAAATTGTCGTCAAGAAGTATTAGATCAGCGGCTTCCTTGGTGACGTCCGTTCCGTTTTCACCCATGGCTATTCCTATTGTCGCTTCTTTGACCGCCGGAGCATCATTCACTCCGTCACCCGTCATCGCAACATTTTCACCCAGACTTTTAAGAAGCTTTACTATTCTAAGCTTATGCTCCGGAGTAACCCTTGCAAAAACCGTCTTACCGTCTAAAATGTCCATAAGCTCGTCGTCGCTGAGCTTATCAATTTCATCTCCTGTTATTGCTTCGTTTTCATTCTTTAGAATTCCTGCTGACCTCGCAACCTCGCAGGCTGTGAGCTTATGATCGCCCGTAAGCATAATAACTCTTATTCCGCCACGCTTGCACAGCGAAACTGCTGACGGGATATTTTCTCTTAAATTATCAATCATCGCTGTCATTCCGAGGAAAATAATATCCTTGCCCTCTGCTTTTGAAAATGCAAGGACTCTCATTCCCCTCTCAGCCATTTTTTCACCCTTTGAGATAATATCTTTTTTCATATGCATTGTAAGCGGTACAAGCTTTTGTTCGTCATACACTTTTGTACAAAGCGATAAAACAACCTCCAAAGAACCCTTTGTAAATGCAAATTGTCCCTTGTCATTTTGGGCAAAAACAGTCATCATTCTTGTCTTGGCATCAAACGGTATCTCGTTTATCCGCTTATAGTCTATCGTTTCTTTATACACTCCTGCTTTTGCCGCCATTATAAGAAGCGCTGATTCTGCGCTGTCGCCGCTTGCATTCCAAAGCCTTGCGCTCTTATCACGGTTTCGCTCCTTCGGCACTGCTGCTCTTGCTATCGACGCATTATTGCAAACAACAGCACAGTCTAAAAAATCTAACAGATCGGGTGATTTCTCAAGCTCCGCTTTCTTATCGTTTATTTTTATTTCACCCGATTGGGAATAACCGCTTCCCGATACTGTATAACGGTTTTTATATGTTAAAATCTCCGTAACCGTCATTTTGTTTTCGGTAAGCGTTCCTGTTTTATCAGTACATATCACTGTCGCCGAGCCTAAAGTTTCTACCGAATGCAGCTTGTTTACAATCGCTCCCTTTTTAAGTATTCTTCTCACCGCAAGTGCCAAAGCAATAGTTACAGTTGCCGGAAGTCCCTCAGGTATCGCCGCTATCGCTACCGTAAGTCCTGTCATAAGCATCGAAAAGGGATCTTCCCCTCTTATGATACCTGCGGCAGCTACCAAAACACATGCCGCCATACAAATTACTGCCAACGTCTTTCCAAGGCTTTGAAGCCGTTTTTGAAGAGGTGTTTTTTCCTCGTCAATTTCCTCAATCATACGGCTTAAACGTCCTGTTTGGGTTTGTTTTCCTATCGAAACGGTTCTGCAAACTGCGTTTCCTCTTGTGACAATACAACCCATATATACCATATACGGAAGATTTAGCCTGTCGGTATCGGGTTCGTCCTGATATTCGCTTTTTACGACCGACTCAGACTCTCCCGTTAATATAGACTCATCACAGAAAAGTGAGTTTGAAGAAAGCACAACCGCATCGGCAGGAACCTTATCGCCTTCCTCAATTTTAAACACATCTCCTTTTACTATATCCTGTGCTTCTATTGTTTTTAAAACTCCGTCACGGAAAACACGGGCTTTCGGAGCAGTCATTTTGTTAAGTGCCGCCAATGTCCGCTCAGTTCTGTATTCCTGGACAAACCCCAATACAGCGTTGAGCATAACTATAATCATTATCGTCAATGCGTCATAAACCTCGCCAAGCACAATAGATATGAGCGTTGCACCAAGCAAAATCAGTACCAATACGTCTTTAAACTGGTTTGAAAAGATTTTAAGCACTGAATTCTTTGATTTTGACACAATCAAATTTTTGCCCTCTTTTTGTCTTACGCTTGCTTCTTCTTCGGATAAGCCTATGTAATCGGTATTTTGAGTTGCTTCCTTATTTAAAATCTCCAGCATTGTTTTGTCCTCCGAATAATCACTTTGTCCTTTAATGATTATTCGCCGTTTTCCGAGGTTATGACTTGTACGAAAAGAAAATGCTTTGTTACACCAAAAATCCCCGCAGAAAAAATCTGCGGGGATTTAAGATCGATTCACCCTATAAGTGGTGACCTTCGGGCAAACCTCACTTTTATCCCAAATTGGGATATTTTTATTATACCATTGTGATATAATGAGCATATAAGAATAAAAGGAGTGTATACCATGCGATTAAAAGAGCTTAGGAAACTGAAAAACGAGAGTCAGCAAAAGCTTGCTATGATCCTGAAAGTTTCTCAGACGCTGATCAGCCGTTATGAAAGCGGTGAAAGAGAACCGAGTTTTGCAGAGTTTATAAAGATAGCAGATTATTTTGACGTTTCTATCGACTATATTCTTGACCGAACAGATAATCCTAATATAAACAGATAATAAAATGATAGAGAGCTTTAAATCCTCTGCGATTTAAATTTTTCATTCCTTATAACTGCGCTTTTTATTTGTCAATCCGGCGATATAATCTAATGATGTGTTATACAGCAATGCCAACTTGATCATTTTTTCAAACTTGGCTTCTATTTTTCCTGTTTCTATTAAGCTGTAATGCTGCTGCGTTATTTTCAGTTCATTTGCGACTTCAATTTGTGACAATTCATTATCTTCTCGTAAATCTTTTAATCTTGTGTATAATGCCATAAAAGTTCGCTCCTTTTTTGTTCATTCATACAAATTATATCATACATATTAAATTATGTATTGACATACATAACTTTTTATGTGAAAATAAATAGTGTCACATAATAATTTATGTATTATTCGTTTTTTAAGGAGTGTATACCATGCGATTAAAAAAGCTTGCTATTCAGTGCCTAAATTATGCGCTGAATGAAATTGATACGGCAGACGAAGAAAAGCTTGATAAAAATTAAATAAAAAATACCGGAGGAAATCAAAATGAATTACATTGAAGAATTGTACTCAGGAAACCTAAATCCGTCATTTCAGGAGGTTAAAAAAGGTTCTAAGTATGACAAGCTAACGAAGCAGGAATCGGAGCTGCGTAAGGAATTGTCGCAAACGCTTAGTGATGACTGCAAGAACCTTTTAGAAAAAATCTGTGATATAAAAGATGATATAGACTATATTACAGCTTTTGACAACTATGCTATGGGATTTCGTGACGGAGCAAGGCTGATGATGGATATACTTCTTGGAAAAAATGAAAATCTACTCAGTCAATAAATTACACAGCAAACAGCGCACCGCAAGTTTTTCTTGCAGTGCGCTGTGATTTGTACTGTTAAGTTATATTAATGTAATTATCCATTTCCCATTGTCAATTGTCAATTGTCAATTATAATAAATACGCATATACGGTCAGAAATATAGTCGCTTTTCTCCCTGTTTCCGCCACCGGCGGCGGTCGCCTGCTTAGCGCATTATGAATTAAGAATTAATATCAAACTGACTTTACGAGTGCCATAAACTGCTTGTTTTTCTCAAGGCAGAGAAACAGCGCTGAACCTAAAACAGTCACGCAGACAAGCTCTCCTGCTCCGACCTGAAGCATTGAAAGCACAAGCGGAAGATCTAAGAATATATAAAGCTCAAATCCCACAATCACAGCGTTTGCCGCAACGGGACACAAAGACGCAATAACCAAGCTTACCGCATGAGCCGTTTTTTTGCTCATTCCTGCTCTTTCAAAAGCATTCGGCAAAACAGCAGAACAAACTGCAATTCCGAGAACTGCAACAAGAGTAGCAAATGTTCCGACAATCATATCTACAAGTCCTACAGTAGACGCAATGTTTGCAATAAAGCATCCGATAACCATTGACACACAGTATGCTTTTTTATAAAAGCATAGAAGTACCAATGCTTCCGAGATTCTAAACTGAATATTTGCATAAGATAAACTTCCGCAGGCGATAGTTACCGCAACATAAACCGCTGCAACAACTGACAGAATAATAAGCCTTTTAACACTTAGCTTATAACCGAAAAAATTAAATTCAGGCATAAAAATAACTCCTTGTTTTTATTTTCGAGTGGTACCTAGGCTACACTCGTATTAAATTGTACTAAGTATTTATACAAAAACTGCTGTCCGAGTAAAACTATCACCCGGACAGTAGTTTTATAAGCAATTAAGGCGACTGTTAAAGAAAAGATGGAGCTTT
>CABUAH010000003.1 GCA_902489475.1 uncultured Oscillospiraceae bacterium
AAGTTTTGGTCAAGCTTTTTTAAAAGCTTGCGGTTTCCAAAGGCAGAGCCTTGGTCGCCGTCCGCAGACGGCGAAATCTCTTTTCCAAAGCGCTTTTCAAGGGGTGAATTTTAAAACAGTCCGGTGGACTGTTTTAAAAAAGGGGATGCTTTGCAAGTGAAAGCATCCCCTCTTTTGATTTACTAAAAGGTTTTCTACAGACTAGGCACTTGGGAGAATTGATCTCAAGTGCTGTTTTTATTTGTATTATTTAACCTTTTTACCTTTTAAAAGCAGAAGTCCGATGAGTAAAATAATCGGGAAAGCTGCGGCTGAAAAAAGTCCGGCTTTCATACTGTTTTGGCTGTTTGCAACCATACCTGTAATTGTAGGACCCGATAAACAGCCTATATCCCCTGCTAACGCTAAAATTGCAAACATCGCCGTACCGCCCTCAGGATAATATTTTGCAGCAAGGCTATATGTTCCCGGCCACATAATTCCTACCGAAAGTCCGCATAAAGCACAGCCTATAAGGCTTATTATCGGATGCGGAGCAAAAACTGCGATAAAATAACTGATAACGCATAGAACACCACTTGCAAAAATAAACCTCTTTAAATTTATCTTTGAACCAAAGATTCCGAAAAAGGTTCTCGAAAGTCCCATTAAAACGGCAAATGCACAAGGTCCTAACAGATCTCCGAGTGTTTTGTTGACTCCTAATCCTTCTTCAGCGAAAAGTGACGCCCACTGGCTCATTGCAAGCTCACTTGCACCTGCACATATCATCAACATAAGAAACAGCCAAAAGATTTTGACTGTAAAAAGCTTTTTGATTGGTACAGGAGTTGTATTCTCGCAAAGCTCTCTTATAGGGACTTTCATAAATAAAAATATATTAAACAGCGGAATAAGTGCCCAGATTATTGGCAGAAATCTCCAATTTTCAATTCCCGCAGCATTAAAATATACTGTTGATACTATTACTACAAGAACTAGTCCCCAACAGTAAAAAGAATGGAGCATACTCATAGCGCTGGTTTTTTCATCTCCCGGAAGCGCTTCAATAACAGGAGATATTACAACTTCGGTAAGTCCCCCTCCGACAGCGCACACAGCAGAAGAAATTATAAGCCCTATAAACGGAGCAATGACAAACGGCAAAAATGCATATCCCAAAAGACCTATCACAGCAGCAATATGCGCTATTACACAGGAAGCTCTGTAGCCGATCTTATCGGTGGTTTTTGCGGCAACTATATCTGTAATTATTTGCACAGCAAAATTTACGGTAATAAGCATGCTTATCTTGTCAAGGGAAAGTGCAAACTCCTTTTGAAATGACACAAAAAGAAGCGTTGCTAGATTATTGACTATTGCTTGCGTTATATACCCAATATATGCTGCATATTTTGTATGCTTAAATGTCAATGTCAAAGACACCTCCGATGCTTTGTAACCATTAGATTCTGATTTAATTTTATCACAAACAATTATGCAGTTCTTGCCTTTTGTTGTTGAATTTTTGTCAATTATTATCCTATATATGTAAGCGTTCCTGTGATTAATCGCAAGAACGCTTTTCTTCAAGTTTTTTGCAAAGCTCTCTCTTCGCGGCGATCGTTTCAAGCGTATCTCCAAGCTGTGTAAAAATCGCTCCTATTAGCGACATTTCATCCGTGTCAAGCTTTGCCGCAATCGTATTTGCAAGTGCAGTAACTGCCGCCGTAATTTCACATGCATTCATACAATATCATTCCTTTTATTTTTCTACAATATATGATATTCAAAACGATGAAAAACGTCAAACTAAAAAACTGCTGATTTACGCATAACTTTCTAAACAAATCGCAAATCAAAAGTGTTGACATTGAGTGTATAATCTGATATAATCCTTTATGCTTCAAATAAAAGTTTATTACGATCATCGGAGGACTTACAGCCGCAGCTGTAAAGTCGATAAGATGTCGAGTGCGCTCGGTTTTTTACCGGACGCTTTTTTATTTTTAAAACTCATGAAAGGAACTGCCATGAAAATCAATCTATCCGATCACTTTAATTATTCACGTCTTATAAGATTTGTTTTACCGTCTATTATCATGATGATTTTCACATCAATCTACGGTGTAGTTGACGGGTTTTTTGTATCAAACTTCACAGGAAAAATTCCTTTTGCCGCAGTGAATTTTATAATGCCGTTTTTAATGATACTCGGTGCAATAGGATTCATGCTCGGCACTGGAGGAAGTGCACTAATTGCAAAAACTATGGGCGAGGGAAAAACCGACAAAGCAAAGCAGTTGTTTTCATTATTCGTTTATGTGACAGTGTTTTGCGGTATCGTGATCTCTGTGCTTGGAATCATTTTTATTCGTCCTGTAGCATCTTTTCTAGGTGCAGAAGGTGAAATGCTTAATAACTGTGTTACCTACGGAAGAATAATTCTAATTGCGCTTCCGTTTTATATGCTTCAATATGAATTTCAGACTTTTTTTGCTACAGCGGAAAAGCCTCAGCTCGGTCTTGGTGTTACAATTACCGCCGGAGTAACAAACATGGTATTAGATGCCATGTTTATTGCAGTATTTGATTGGGGATTAGTCGGCGCTGCGGCTGCAACCGCCGTAAGTCAGGCTGTTGGAGGCATAATTCCCCTTATTTATTTCATGCGTCCTAACACAAGCTTGCTTAGATTGACAAAAACCAAATTTGACGGAAAATCTCTGCTTAAAGCCTGTATCAACGGCTCATCGGAGCTTATGTCAAATATTTCGATGTCTGTTGTAAACATGCTCTATAATGTCCAGCTCATTAAATACGCACAGGAGGACGGAATTTCTGCATACGGCGTAATGATGTATGTGAACATGATTTTCCTCGCAGTATTTATTGGATATTCCGTTGGCTCAGCTCCGATTATAAGCTATCATTACGGTGCAGGAAACGGCAAAGAGCTTAAAGGTCTTTTGAAAAAAAGTTTGATTATTATAGTCTTACTATCGTTATGTATGCTTATTGCAGCTGAACTTCTTGCATATCCTTTAGCAAAAATCTTTGTAGGATACGATGAAAAGCTAATGGAGCTTACCTTAAGCGGATTTAGAATTTTCTCGTTTGTATTTCTTTTCGCAGGAATTTCTATTTTCGGTTCGTCTTTCTTTACCGCTTTAAACAATGGACTTATTTCAGCCCTGATCTCATTTTTGCGTACTCTTGTATTCCAAATTTTAGCTGTAATTATACTTCCGATATTCTTTGGAATTGACGGAATATGGCTTTCAGTTGTTGTGGCAGAAATTATGTCTATGATAATTACGCTGATGTTTATTTCAAAAATGAGAAACCGCTATCGCTATTAGTAAAAAACTACCGTATGGCGATTGCACAAGTCCGTAAAAAACGAAAACAAAAATGAAAAGAGCCCTCCTATGGTAAATAGAAAGTCCATAGGAGGGCTTGTTATATACAAAGGATTTAGACGTATTATGATTATGAAAATAAAAAATAAATTTTAAAGAAAAAGAATTTTCAAAAAGATAAATCAGAGGATGGTTGGGTTTTAGTAAAGAGCAAATAAAATAACATAAGTGCGATGTCGGAATTTTTCGTCACCGCCCCTATCCATGTCTTAATTTACGGTGCAGCAGTTATGTTTCCGTTAGAATCAAGTGTTACACCCCAGCTGCTTGTTACGGCATTTTGCGGTTCACCCTGTATAACCTCCGCAAAGACTTCAATCACCTGCAAGTATCCGTTCTCATCTTCCTCCAAAATAATTGGCGACGATAACAGATTGTCTGTTAATTCATTTGGAGCTACAGATTTTTGATAAAAATATGTGTTGTTCTGCCCTTCTATCCAACCTGGCGCCATCATGATTTCAGGCATTGTAGATGGCTTTGCAACGATATTACCGTCAGTATCGACCCAATAGGACACAAGCCTAACTCGGAGATATGCGTCTATGTTTCCTGTGTTTTGGACTTGAATGCTTGTCTTTTGTTCTCCGTCGAACACTTCCGCAATCTTACAGGAAATTTCTGCCGGAGTAAACTGATTGTCTTTGTACTCAGTCTGTCGAAACATATAGGCTATTACCGTCCCGCAAAGCACCAGAGCAACAATGAGAGCAGCAATCAGTATGAGAGTCAGCATTCTGTGCTTTTTCATCATGATTACCTCCTTTGGTTCTTGACAAGGGCGCTGTTTCCGTTGAGCCATCGGTTTATCTGTCTGGTTTTACGAAAAGCTACCGTTGTTCCATCGGCATTTTGGTGACTTACGGTAATGCTTTCATCATTATAACGCCAAGACCAATCATTTTGCTGTGTTACAGTATATTCTCCCAAAGGCATATTACAAATCGTTGTACTGCTGTTCCCTGTTACGGTGACATAAAAGCTCTCATCGGTGTCGTTGTTTGTAATTTCGTAGACAAAGACCTGGTTTGCGTCATTTACATCACTGCGGTCGATTGTAAAATCACCAACCTTGCTGACAAACTTCGCATAAAAAATGTTGCGTTCTGTTTCACTCAGCTTGGCTTTATCCGGAGTAAAACGGTTGGTTGCTTCATCTACCTCTCCGTATTCGGAAACGCTTTGCGTACAGGCTTCGTCCAAATACCATCCGGCAAATTCATAATACGGGCTTGCTGTAGGAACCG
Organism: uncultured Oscillospiraceae bacterium; assembly: GCA_902489475.1. Classification (GTDB taxonomy): domain Bacteria; phylum Bacillota; class Clostridia; order Oscillospirales; family Ruminococcaceae; genus UMGS1601. The sequence continues at coordinate 4,649 of CABUAH010000003.1, forward strand.
AACCGTAAAGAGCTTCGGAACCGGAAATGACTTCGATGGTATTTGACAACCACCCTCCGTTATCGGGTACGGCGACATACTCTGCAACGTACTGTATCGGTGCATAATAGAATATGATAACATTCTCTTTATCGGAATCTGTATTATTTCTGATTGTTATCGTCTGCGTTTGATTCGAGACGCAGGCATAGCCCTCTATTTTCTTCGCTGTTTCCGTAACATTCGATCCATAATACATAGTACTGTTTTTAGAATCTATAAGAGAATTCGTTGTGTTATACTCATAATAGTGTACTTGATAGAGGTATTCCTGTCGTTCGTAGAAGAAATACAATTCCGTACCGCTTTGCGTAATGGTTATGCCGTATCCGCTATTCTCGTCTGAATATGCTGCTTTATTTTGACTACTGTCCGAATATACAATAGGAACGTCAGCATTGTCTATTAGTTCAAAGCCCGAAATGGTCTGCGGTGAAACATAAACTGTTGATCCGATTTCACCAATACCTTCGATATGCGTTCCTGTTTCCTCATATCCTCCATTACCGTTAATGTCATAATTTGCCTTTTCTTCGGCGGTAGCTCCCAATTTTTCAAGCATAAAATGCACTGCGTAGTAAGCACTGGTATCATTTGGAGTGTAATAGAATGTAATTACATTGTTTTCTGAACCGACGTACTTTTGCTGTTCTTCATCCCATTCAACTTCAAGAACCAGCTTCTTGTAAAATGCATCAGGCACCATATCGGGATACGCTTTAAAACGCTCTGTAACAACGGAAGAGGTGGTCGTGCGTTTCATTGTTTCCATAACAACATTTGTTTCTTTATTGACATAACGAACCGTATAAGAAATATTATCAGCCTTTACATAATAAAAGGTAAATACATTATGCTTCAAATTATCCTTATCAGACTCGGCCTGAATGGTTATAGAGTGAGAGTTGACTGTAGGAAAATACCCGTTGTTATATTCGCTGTAAAGCTGATTATACGGATCTCCGGCTTTGGCATTAAAAGTACGGGTAGAACCACCGTATGCATAACCTGTGCCGTCATCCGCAACATGAACATCCGGATTGTTCTGCAAAACATAGCTTATGCGATACGGCTGGGGCGAATGGCTGCTCCATTCCGCAAAAATATTTATATCTTTGTTTATGGGCATATTAAGAGGCGAAAACGTTTTCTTTTGACCGTTTTCCATATAAAACCAACCTGCAAAAGTCAGATTCAAAGTTCCGTCACCGGCTCTGACGGGAGAATCAATATTGCCTACAATTGTTCTATGATCTACATTTGAAAAAGTTTTATAAGGCACAGCCGAACTGTCGCCGCTTTCATAAGCCCGCATTTCATCATAGGTGTTAAAAAAATTTACAGTGTGCTTTATCGGCACCCATTTAGCATACCACACAACATCCTCACCGGGCATTTTAGCCTTATCAAACTCTATAGGATATATACGCATAGGTGAGGTATACCATCCGACAAATTCATAAGCATTTGGCTCCAGGGAAGGCGGATAACGCTCCGGCTCCTTATAAAACTCCTCTTTGGTAAAAAGTGTATCGTATGGTACGGATATAGTATTAAGTACATTTTCGTAATTGAAATATGTCAGCGTATAATCAGTTCTTTCGTACCAGAAATACACCTCATATGCATCTTGAAGCGTCTCACCTGTAACAGATGTGTATCCGCCTTCAACCGATTGAGAAGTTTTGGATTGAAAATTGAATCCGCTTATGGTAGTAGGCGTCTGGCTGTCTATTCCGGAGTCATCAAATGTTCTGAATTCCTGAAAAACAGTATAATATTTGCCGTCGTGTTCATATTCGGTTACTGTACCGGCAGGAGCTTCCAGCATCAGATGATATCTGAAAAGCTTCGGTATGCTCCAGCCTATATTAGCACCGTTATCCCAAAAGCCCAAAAAGCTTACAACATCACTGTCTTCAAATTTTCCGTCATATAAGAGGTTTTCATCAAGTATCATATAACGGCCTTTAATGGTTTGGTTTCCGTTTAAATTATCCTGCGTATATTTTACCTTATTTTCTCCGTTCCATGCACTGAAATATGCATATTCATATTCACATTGATCATGTGTATCTGCAATTTTAACAGGCGACAAAATACCGATAGGCCATTTTGTGCTTATATTCTCACCGTAGCTTGCGGCAAAGTCAAAATAGTAATATGTATATTCTCCGGCTTCCAGCTGTCCTAACGTATATTGACTTATATCTGACGTAGAGCCGGACAGCTGAGTATTTGTATACCATGTCGGAAGTTTTTCCACTTTTCCCCAGTTGCCCTCCGGAACACGTCCGAGAAGCTCCTCTACCGATAGATCAGCCGGATTTTCTGCATCCAAGCCACCGAAGGCATAAGTCGATCCGCCGACAACCTGATATTCTGTATTATCGCCGCTGCCTTTTGACCTTGCATAGAAGAACCGCAACGTATATTTCTTAGGCTTGTAATATATGTTCACAGTTGATGAACCGTCACCTTCGACAGTAATGTTTTGATCGGCTCTGTCAAACGCATAATACTGAGGATCAGGATTACATTCCTCGTTGTGAACATGTGCTAGCTTTGTACAGGATAGACATTCATCGGTATGTGTGTGAGACTCAGCAACACATCCGTTTCCTGTATTTGCCGCAACAGTTGTGAAATCGCCATTACTCGGATTACTCAAACCTCCATTAAGAGAAATGCCATTGTAAGCTGTACCTGTTCCCAAATAGTACCACGTTTTATTGAGATAAAAGAAATTATAATATGTAGTTGTCCAATTGGGTCGATAACCATATTTATAAACATTTCCCTCCTGCGGCTCGCCTAAATTTTGTGTCAGATTGCGATAAGCTGTAAGCGCATTTCCTGTCTGATTTTCCGCCGGTGTCAATGTTTGCGAGGTATAACATGTTAGACTGTGTTGATGTCCAATGAATTCGCAATTTCCATAGCATCCGGCTTCTTCGCTGTGTATATGCTCTTCATAGCGGAAAATACTTTTATATTTATCTGCAAGATCATCTGAACCACTGACTTTATCACCTGAAGTCGCCGGAACACGTATTGAACCTAAATATTCTCTTTCGCCGCTGTCGTTTTCTGACCAGTATGCAACTGTATAAGTGGTTTCAACCGATTCCCACAGAGCTTTAAACATAATATTTTCCGTGCCGATAACAGTGTTGATTGAATCTGCTCTATTATCTCCGGTATCAGGGATTCCATCACCGTCAGTATCGTAAAGACGATCCCACCCAATGAACTGATATCCGTGCCTTACCGGTTCATTGACAATAAAGTTCGTGCCGTATCGAGCGTAGATCGGATCCACGCCGTAACCACCGTCGAGTTCAAACTGTATAAGATAATAGTTTCGGTCATAATAACACTCAAATACCGTACTTCCGTCAGCAGCAACACTTTCGGGAATATGGTACATTTTTGTAAAACCTGTTGTATCGCCTGCATTGCTCTCCAAATACTCGTTTGTTATGATCGTGCCGGTTTCCGCCTTGCCGGAGTGATATAGAGAGGTGTCTTCGTTATAAAGGTCATCGTTTATATTTTGGAAGAAATACCTTACAGCAAAATCAACCTCAATAGGTTTATAATAAACTTTAATTTCGATATCCCGAGTCACTGAGTCAAAATCCAAATTCAGTGTGGCGGCGCTTTCATCATTGTTATCCAGCTTCCGGTCGCCGTTAGAATCAAAGTAAGGTGCAAAACCCAGAAAAGTTGGAGATACCACGCTTTGTTTGAAGCTTGTTCCCCGCATGATGATTGCAGTGTAAGGACTGTATATCGCCGCTTCTTCCGTGCCGCCTAGACTTGCAATATCAAGATACTTTACGGTTACGGTAACATAATTGGATGTCGCATTCTGTACCGCAGCAAGCCTTGCAGGAGCGCCCACGGCTGCACGGGATTTTGCATATTTTGTCTGTGCAAAACCTGTTATCTGCGTAGAGGATTCCTTTTCGGGATTTACAGTTACACAAACCACATTGCTGTATTCGGTTTTTTCGTCAATTGTTACAGCACATCTGATATATGTACTGTTCACGTCATCGAGCATATTTTTAACGAGTGCATAAGATATTTCACAATCAGCCTCAGTTTTATCATAAATATCAACCCAAACTGAATTTTCAGCGTCAATTAAAATCTGCCATTGAAAAGCCGGATCTTCCACTTCCTTGGCTTCCGCTGATAAAATCTCTTTACTATTCTGTTCAATCGTAATATTATCCACCTGCTGACCGTTTAACATAACTTTTAAGGGTTCTTCCATCGCAAAAGCAGTAGGGATAGAATTAACGATCACCGAAAGGAATATTGAAAGACACAATATAAAAGAAATATATCTGTTTCTTTTTCTCATTCATTAACACTCCCTTCTTTTGCCGCAATTGAGTTCCATGCGGCTTCGGGACTATTAAAACCGCCCGATTGCACAACAGCCGCACGGAGTTTTATAGAAATACCCGTCATGGATTTTATTTCATCTATGGTGATTTGATCGCTGACCATAATTTTGCCGTCATTGGCAATTATATCCGCCGCAGCAATCTTTGTATTCGGAGCCAATGCACGGTAATATACATAAGTTCCGTTGAGGTTTGTCAGATAACTCCAGCCATCCGCAATGCTCCATTGCATTAAGACTTTATCATCAGAATAAATTGAGAATGTAGAATTGTCTGTAGCTTGCCATTTGATAGCAGTTACTTCGGCAAATACATAGGTAGCTGCTTCGCTGCCGGCAAAATCAACGACAACCTTCTTTGTTAAATTCACTCCCGGGATTATTACCAGCTTCCCATCTGCATTAAAATCTCCTGTTTCCGTAAGCGTAAGATCGCCAAAAGTTACTACTCTTGCAAAATCACTGATGGGAGCGGAGCTGATATACCTTGCGTATAAACCGCTTGTTAAATGGATAGAGATCAAGGTCAAACAAAACAGAAAGGAGACAAAAAACATATGACGATTGACTTTTGCTGTTTTTATATGTTTTGCCATTATCTATTCCCCTCTTTCTTATTATTGCTTTTCCATTTTCAAGCGCTCAATTTCTTCAACAATTTTCTGTCTTTCCCCGTCATCTTTTTTCTTCTCATTCCTGCGGGGAATTTCAACAAGCGCTATGGCTAAGACAATAATACAAATTATGCCGACCGGGGTTTTCAAAAATCCTACAATATTACCTGCAAACGGAATCCAAAACATTACTTTACCTTTTATAGCCGAAGCATTTATAGGTTCATCTGCTGTTTTATTTGCATCACCCTTTGTCGTTATCGTTTCACCGTGTATACTTATGATCCTATGAACGACAAGAGAGTTTCCATCCTGAAACACTACAATATCGTTCTGTTTGTAATTCTCTGTTTTCTTGACAATAATCAGGTCACCCTCTGAAAATTCCGGTTCCATACTGCCTGAAAGTACAACCGCTGCACCGCATCCAAAAGGCATCGGGAGCCGATTTCCGACAAGGCTGTTTGCATTAGCAAGATACACATTCATTCCGAGAATCAAGCCGCAAAGGATAAGAAGCAGCAATCGAAACGTACTTTTCAGCTTGCATTTTAGCTTGTTAAACTTTTTCAACTTTTATCCGCCTCCGCATGGTAATTCCGTCTCTTCTTATTCTGACAGAACAAAGGGAACATCATTATTGCAAACGAGCCGAGTGCAAGCACAATCCATAGTGTAAGATTAATGTTGTAACCTGTGTTTGGCGGTGTGATACCGCTATCATCATAGGGATCGGTACTTTCAACAGCTACAGTTTTTATTGCAACAGTGAATATTAAATCCTGATCCACAGCAAGGTTACCGAGCGCCGTATCCAATTCATCGTTCCCACTTTCAAAGAGCCAGAGCCAATCAAGAGTATAATATGTGTACTTCCCTGCTCCGAGCGTTGCTTTATCTTCAGCAGCATCTAACGCATACACTTTTGCGTACTCATCCTCACCGCCAACAACCCATTTGCTGTCATATCGGCTCAATCTACCTGTAATAGGTATTTCAATATCCTCCGGAGTAAAATAGGCATCCACTTCAACGGAATAGTCTAATGCAGTATTTCCCGTATTTTTTAGTTTGAAAGTATAGGAATTTTCTGTGCCGGGCGCTACTGATTTTTCGCCGTTTTCGCTGTTTACGGTAACGACCTGTTCTCCGTTCACATAGGCTATACGGAATATCTCTAACTGCGTATCTGTACGCCACACGGTTTGCTCGTCGCTTGCTTCATAGCCTGGATTTTTCGATGCTTGAGAAGGCTGCGGCGTTACTGAGGAGGCGGAGCCTGAGCTTTGGGTATCCTCATCTTCATCTGTGCTGTCATCCGTTCCCAAAGCATCTTGAGTAATCAAAGAAATAGCACCTTTATCATCTAAAAAGAAACTGTCAAGCCTGCTGAAAAAGCCAATAACAGTCGCTGTAACGCATACAAGAAGAACAAGAACAGACAACCATATCAATTTGGTTTTGCTGTTATTAGGTTTTGTCATGGACTGCCTGTACCTCCATTCTATACTGATAGCCTTTCCGGACTTTTCAATAAACGAAAGATTTTCGCACATTGAAAAATTCAGAAAGCAATCCGTTCAAATCCCTCCACGAGAGACTTGAGCGGATCAGCCCTTCTAAAATAAGTAATTTAAATATTAATCAATCTGAGTTACTGAGATTTCAACACCTATTTCAATCTTTAACTCATTGCCTTCAGTAGCAGCAGCTGCTGCGTCGCCGAGGGCAGTGTCCTTAACATCGGTCTGTTTGCCGCCTTCTTCGCCTTCAAAAGCCCAACTCCAAGCAAGACCAAGATCTGTGTCAGCACCTTTAGTGGAAAGATCCGTATTAGGAGCATATTGTGCAGACTTGCCTTTAATAGCTGTCTTGATGGCATCAGTAAATGCTGTTGCGCTTGTGTAATCAAGACCGCTGATGGAAGTTTCGCCTACTGTAATAGTAACCGGGCAATAGAACTCACCGTCAACGGTCCAGTTGTCAGAAAGTGTAACAGTAGGAGTAACAGCAACCTCAACAGCTACTTCAGGAGTTCCGGTGATTGCAATATTTGCAAATTCACCTTTAGTACCGGGCGCTAAAACATTATCTTCATTAGAAGACTGAACAGAATACTCACCCTCAAAGGTTGCAGTTGTATCATCAGTCTTATACTCCTTGGTGAACATACCAAAGTTCTCTGTATCGATTGCAACGCCCCACTTAGCAACACGGGCAGAATCAGATCCACTTCCGGTTGCTACATACTTTGCAAAAGTGCCACTGATGGCACAGGTGGACAGGAGAACCGCTACCAACAGAACGGAAGCAACTCTCATCATTTTGTTTTTCTTCATAGTAGAAAAACTCCTTTCTAAGCAGGCTTTTCGCCTTTTATTAATTCTTCCCCTTCAAGGAAAGATAGTGTACCGGGTATTCAAATTGAATTACTATCCGCAGAGAATACCGCGGCATTATATATCATCCCCGGAAGTGGCTTCCGAAGGAAGAATATACTTAATTCTCATCCGTACCGTCATTGGTATTTGAAACAGAGGCTTTCTCCTTCTCTGCTTTTTCAGCTTTCAAAGCTTCAAGCTCAGCTAGTAGTGCGTCGGTATCATCTTTCTTGTTCTTCTCATAAATGCGGCGGCGTACAATATCATAGCCGATCAAAAGAACGATTGGAATAACAACGCAGATAATCAGTCCGGCGGTGGACTGCATAAACATTGCAATATGTCCGGCGCCTGCGATTCTTGTCTTATATATACCTACCAAATTTTCAGCAGGGACGAGTTCTTTATCCTCAGTATTGTTGTTATCACCACGGGTACGAAACAGAATCTCGCCGTTTTTCTCGACGATCTCAACCACTCGGTGAGTAACAATGCTTGTTCCGTTTCCGGCAGGATCAAAGAACGAAATAATATCATTAACTTTTATTTCTTCCGCTTCTGCTGTATGACAGATAATAAGGTCGCCGCTTTCTATTTTTGGATCCATTGAATCAGTAAGCACGATTAGAGGGAGTATCCCTCCGATGCTCGGCACCTCATCCTTATTGATAAAGCTCTTTGCAATCAATGTGGCATTAATGAACAGGATCGGAATCAGAATAACGCACATTATGATTCCTACTATTGTTAACACCTTATGTGAAGTTGAAGTTTTCCCTTTGGCCATTATTTTTTACCTCTTTAGCACAGTTTCGTTTATCGAACCTTCTGATATAATAACTAAATGCAACATATGATCAAGTTTTCTACAGCAACCGATTTACATACAATTGCTTTGATCTTTTATAAACATTTTAAGTATAATATAAAATAAAGAAAAAAGGTCATTTCTTCGTGAAACGACCTTTTTTCTTCGTGAAATGCAGAATACTTTTTTGATATTTACATCTGCATCATATAATCAAGATAATCTGATTTTATTTTCATATACATTTTTTTGGAAACAGGGATCTGTCTGCCGTCCGTCATCAATATATATTTATTGCTGATGCTCCGTATAAAATCCATATTAACAATATATGACCTATGTGGCGAAATAAAGCAAGTGGCATCCTTCAAAAGTTCATTTAGCTCAGACAGCTTGGCATTAGTTTTCAACCTATCGCCGTTTCTCAGCGTGAGTTCTCGGACATGATCAAAGCTTTCAATAGTCATAAGCTCAGGAATCTGCACTCGAGTCAGTCCGAATTCGGTTTTCACCATAAAAGAAGAATTGTTTTCTTGTTCCAATTCCTCAATGCAGGAAAGAACGGCATCAAAAAAAGCTTGTTCCTGTACTGGTTTAGTTAAATAACCTGACGCTTTCACGCCGATAGCCTCTATCCCATATTCCCGAGAAGAGGATAAAAAAAGAATCTTTGCCCGTTCACCTCTTTGGCGGATCTTTTCAGCCAAATCTATGCCGGACATATGCGGCATAATGATATCCAGTAGATATAAATCGTATCCGCTGCTTTTCTCCAATGCTTCCAGAAGGTCATAAGGAATATGAAAATAGGAAGCTTGTATAGGATACTCCGGATAGCACTCCGAAAAACGGTCAACAAGGATTTTTACAGAGTCAATATCCTCTTTTCTGTCATCACAAATACAAATCCGCAGCATTATTCCATCCCCTTTCCGGACAAATCCAAAGCAGACGGCTGGAGCAGGATTGCCTGCAAGATTTCCGGTTCTACTGTAAACTGCGGCATACCCATGCTACCCGGCGCTACCTCATATTCATCAAAGACGATGACCAGCTTATTGTTTTCATCGACATAAAAATTCTGATCCTCGTTGATTGCCTTGAAGCATTCTTCATCCGACCATATCCCACCAGGGATAAAATAATCCGCCTCATCCTCAGCTACCTGTTCTTCCATCTGCCGCAGGATATCCGCACTGATAACACCGACATAGTCACTTCCTTCTTTAAAAAGGTCAGCCAGCTTTAAGACTTTTCCCGATGTCTTGTCAAGCGTGAAGCAGCGACTGTATGTGCCCGAGGCACCCATATTTATGGTAGTATACAACTGGATAGAAAGCAGTCTTTCATCATTGCGCAGGATATTATAGCCTGTGTCCGATGACACATAGCCTTGATACTTTCTTAAAAAATAGTAAAGAAACTCGTCTTTAACTTTCTCGATATATTCCTCCATCTGTCCGTTTATCTCATCGATTCCGTTTGACAAATCCGTATTCTCGTTTGCCGGAGGGTTTTGATTTGCCGATGCCGGATTTTCCGATTCGGAAGCAGTTGCACCTTTTAAGTCATTTGACTGTGCAGTCGAATCCTTTGGTACGAAACTCTGCGTTTGTTTTTCTTGAATCGTGATAGAGGGGAGTTGCGGTAGTGTGATGCCGCTTGCCTCGCTACCTGATTGCGTAACTGCTGTGGAATTCTTAGGCTGTTTCTTTTCCGAAATTGTGATTGTAGGAATCTTTGACAGTGTAATACTGTTTGTCTTGCTGTCTGATGTCGCACTTGCTTCGGAGTCAGAAGCCTTTGTTTTGTCCGTCACAGCTGCGTCAGACAAAACATGACTTTCAGTTTCTGCGGTTCTTCCGCTTTTTTTCGGAACATCGGCTGTTACAGAAAAATCCTTAGTGTTGTTTTTAATCTGAGGATAGCTTATATTCCAACTGCTTGCTCCCCATGAAAAGTATGTTTCATAAGTTCTAATATCTAACGACTTAATCACATTGCCTATCACAGGAACAGCTGCGACAGCCTGTATGGTTTCCGGGCAAAAATTCAAAATGCATACCGCCAACATCAATGTGGCCACAGTATTAGAAACAGCCTTTTTAACATTAAAATGCTTTGCAGCAGGCGGAACATTATTTGGGGAAAACAGAACGGCGCTCAGTCGGAAAATGCCATTATCACAAGTGCAGCGCAGTAGACCGTTATACTTTCTGACAATGGTGTCGATGCTCTTGATACCAAAACCATGCTCCTCGCCGTTGTGGGAAATCGGAAGGCCGTCCCTTCCGAACTCAATCGGCGTTTCACAAGGGTTTTTGACGTCCACAGAAAAATTTCCGTTTTCGTGTAGGGTGGCGGAAATAGAAATCCAGCGTTCCCCTTGACTGCTGCAAGCTATCACGGCATTGTCCAGCGTATTTGCCAAAAGCGTGCAGATATCAAATGTATCAATCAACAAATCTTTTGAAATGTTCACCTTTGTCTCAACGTGAATATCATCTTCCTTCGCTTTTCCGATATACGAGGATAACACAGCGTTTATTACTGAATTGTCGCAATAACCTTCCTTTTCCACATTCGAAATTTGTATATTCAGGCTGTTTATATACTTCTGAATATCCTCCGTTTTTTCGCATTCAGCCAGATCATTCAGAACAGAAAGGTGATGGCGCATATCATGCCGGTAAATCCGTCCCTGCTCCATTTTTTGATTGATACGCAAAAGCTCCTGCTTTTGCATATCCAGTTGTTTGACGACTTCCTGCTCCGAAGCCCTGGCAATACGTTCGGACAATGCAACATACAAAAACTTAATAAAAAATATAAACATAATCAGGACGAATAAGAAAGTGATTAAATCTATAAATGGTTCTAAATTCATACTCTCAATATAGGAAGCAAACGAAAAGATCAGAATCACCGGAACGATCAGCCACAAATATTTATCTTGAAACTCAAACATTTGAAACGATTTGCGGAAAAACCGCAGTACAGCAAATACCATCAGTGCTCCCAGAATCAGAGTTCCCAACACAACATACTTATATATCTGATTCGCTATTCCATTCTCAACGCATAATCGCCATATCAATTCTCGGAACATATTGAGAATATACGGTACAAACATTCCAACAGACCATGTCGCCACTGCTGCAGCAAAACCGCCTTTTGATAAAATATGTACGGCGATAATAATCGGCAAATAACCTGTTATAGGCAATAAGGTAAGAGCCAGATTCACCGAATCAGAGGCAGTCAAAAGTATTATGCATTGTATAATGGCAGCTACGACGACACTTACGGTCATAATCAGAACGCTGCGCTTTTTAGTCCAGCGAGATTTTAAAAGTCCGATGCAGATAGTAATAAAAGCTGCGAAACATATTAGTTCAAATAAGATATTTTCCGATGCGACCGATAACATAAATTTCCTCCGTTTGGTTTTTATATCAATTTGCGATTTACGCTGTCCGCAAATGGGTGAAAAACCGGCAAAAGCTGACATCGTGATAATTAATTATATATCACAATCGGTAAAAATGCAAGATTTACTATCTCAAAAAAACGCTCTTTATACTCTGATGAGATATTTACATTTCTAATAGCAGGCTCAGTGTTCTTAATTGCAATATATCTTTTATTGAGAAAAGTGTTTTATCAAAGCCATACTTTCCATAATTTTTAAAACGTGGGCGTTATAGGCTTATAGCCTGTGTGCTTTAACAAGTCATAGGACTCTACATGATATTTGCAATTCCAGCTTGTGTGTGATAAACTATTATTGTTGTTCATCAACTTTCAACTCCTTTGTTTTAAATCTTAGTATAGTTTGCCAGACCATGCTTCCATTTTATTACTCAGGAGTTGTTTTTATTTAACGCTTAGGTTGCCGATAGCTCCCGTTACAGCAGTAAGTTTTCGTTAGGCAATAAAAAAGGCGAAGAGAAAAAGCTCTCTCCGCCCTTTTCTAATTTTGATTTGAATACTTATTTTTAACCTCATCGATTTTTTGCTGTTCAACCTGTTTTTCGGAGTACCATCCCTTTTGCGACATCTTCTTATAAATTTCGTCCTGTACACAAAGCGCTTCGTTTAATGCCTTTGAAAATGTCTGTCTTACATTTCCCGGAGTTGACTCAATAGTTCCGTGCATATAAAGGTCACATCCACCCTTTTCAGTTAAAAGAAGTCCTTCCATAATATTCTTATCGTTCATATCGTTCCTCCCAAAAATTAAAGCAAACCGTAAAAGTTTCTAAAAATCTGTTCATGCTTCTGCATAAGCTCGCTGACACAAGTCTTAAGATCGTTATCCTCAAGCTTAGATATAGCTTCCTGACACTGTGTTTTAAAAAACTTTTCGTGGCTTAATGCGTCCTCGACATAAAGTAAATCTTTTGAAGTCATTTTCATCATTCCTTTCCGAGCAAAATTCTATGCCCACAGATATTATTTACAGTACAAGAAAAATTATACTTCCATTAACAATTCGCACGATAAAATACAAGCTCTTGACATTTACATCAATAAAAAGTTATAATTATTCAAAAGAAAAACTAAAGAGGTGATTTCATGAAAAGAAAAATGGTGATTTTCGGTTTTCCTTTTGCTTTTTGCCTTTTTATTTCTTCTTTTATGACATCGAGTATACGTTTGCTTATTATTGCCGCCGTTTTTATTATTTCGGCGGTTTTATTCTTTACAGCCAAAAACTACAGAAAGTTCATAATCGTCATCTCAGCAGCTTTGATTTCTGCACTTTTGATAAATGTTCTTCACAGTGAGTTTTATGTTAAAAAGCTTGTTGCGCTTAGCGGAGAAAGTGTAAGCTTTTCAGGACAAATCAAAGACTATAATTATCTTTCCTCCGACACCTTAAGGATTACTGCAAAAGGAAAGCTCAACTCGAATACAAACGCAGAAATCACCTTTTTAACCGATTCTCAAAAGCTTGATTACTACGACAAAATAGACTGTGTTTTAACAGTAAACGAAATAAAAAATACCGACACATTCAACTCAAAAGATTACTATAATTCTCTCGGCGTATATCTTGAAGGTAACGATGTTTCATCAGTCAAAATAACTCCGGTTAATTTTTCTTTTATGCGCTGCATTTTAAAGTACAGAGATTATCTTTTTGAAAAAATCACAACATATCTTCCTGACGATACCGGCGGATTTATAGGAGCTATGCTTTGTTCGGATAAAACAGCAATTGACGGATCAACGAAACTCAGCATATACAGATGCGGACTTGGTCATATTTTCGCACAATCGGGTATTCATCTTGTAATTATAACGGGACTTATTTATTCCGTTTTATCAGTGTTCTTAAAGAATAAAAAACTTGTTAGTTTCTTATCTCTGTTTGCAATACTTCTGTTTACTCTTTTTGCAGGAGCAAGTCCGTCTGTTGTGAGAGCAGCTATAATGTCTGGACTTATACATTCTTCTTATATCTTTAACAGAAAGCCCGACGCATTAAACTCGCTTGCCTTAAGCGCATTTATAATTCTTACCATTTCTCCCGAATCGGTCAAAAGCGTTTCGTTTTTACTTTCATTTTCAGGTGCGTTCGCAGTCGGAGTTTTGTCACCCTTTCTTTTAAACAAATTTGCAAGCAATTCAAATCGGGCATTTTTATCAATTGCCCTGCCCGGCGTCTGTGCGAGTCTTATAACTCTTCCTATATCAGTATATTACTTCAGCGAAGTCTCTTTTATTGCACCTGTCACTAATATTTTTCTCGTTCCTGTATGCACAATTGCTTTGACTTTAGCAGCGCTTGTTGCTTTGTTCGGAGGAATATCGTTTATTGCCTACCCTCTTCTTTCCATATCATCTCTGCTTGTAAGGGCAGTAATTAAGCTTTGTGAAATCCTTTCTTCCCTGCCGTTTTCATACACAGGAACAGGAAGCTCTCTAACAAAGACCATGGTTATGTTATTTTGTATCGCTTGTATTTTGCTTTTAGTGTTTTCTAAGGACTTAAAAAATGTTTTCACAAAATCCTACGCCGTATTTTCAGTTATCTGCTTGTTCTCACTTACATCATCGCTCCTCCTGCGGGATTCGGTTCAGCTTCATGATATAACTGTAGATGACAAGAGCGTGTTTGTTGCAGTAAAAAACAATTACGCAGCAGTTTTTGATACAAGCGGAAGAAGCGGCTTCGGGCGTGCAGTCGAAACAATCCTTGAAAAGAACAACGTAAAGTATGTGGACATTTTTCTTTCTCAAAACACATCAAACAAACAAGCGCATTACGAAAACACCATCTATGCCGATATTACTTCCTGTTCGGATATTACCGATTCAAATGCCGAACTCAGCTATTTAAACATGAAAATCAACAACACTAAAGAATCGCTTACAATTTACTTAGACGGCAAAAAAGTATGCCACAATAAACACGACCAATGACAACTCAAAATACACAGAAGCAAGGCTTATCCTTAAAGTTGCAAAACAATCGAAAATATGGTATACTGTTTGTTAATAGATTAAAGGAGGGACTGTCATGGCTAATGTTTCCGATAAGGAGCTTAAGACTCTTATAAAAAGCGGAAAAATTGATAGTCTTTTTCTTTTTTACGGAAGAGATACAGGAGCAGTTGAAGCTTTTGCAAAAAGTCTTGCGAATAAGCTTGTACCGCCTGAATCAGCTGATATGAATCTTCATAAGTTTACAGGCAAGTCACTTGATTTATCAGTTCTTCGTGACACTGCGGACGCTTATCCGTTTCTTTGTGATAAAAAGGTTATTTTGATAAATGACCTTTACTTAAGCGACTTAAAAAAGAATGATTTAACATACCTCAAAGAAATTCTCAAAAGTCTTGACGAAAGCACAACTGTTATTATCTATATAACCGGTATTGACATTTACAGAAGTAAAACTGCACTTGATAAAGAATGGGCGGCATTTTCTAAATTCTGTGAAAAACAAGGAACTGTATGCGAGTTCAAACCGAAAAGCACAGCTGACCTTGCAAAGGTTATTTCCGCACAGCTTTCAAAATCGGGTCTTTCAATTTCCATGTCAAACGCCTCTTATTTGGCACAGGTTTCTCTTTGCTCTACAACAGTTATAAAAAACGAGCTTTCAAAACTCATCTTTTATAAACAAAGCGGAGAAATTACAAAAGATGATATTGATCTTCTCTGTGTCGGACAGACGGATACCGATTCCTTTAAGCTTGCAAACGAAATAATTGCAAAGAGAGCAAAATCGTCGTTTGAGATTTTGTCAAACCTCTGCTCGAAGCCTGATGAATATATCGCAACACTTTCGGCTGTTAATTCTGCTTTTTGCGATCTTTACCGTGCAAAGCTTGCAAGAAATATGGGAGCAGGTGAAAACAATATTTTAGAAGATTTTTCATATCCGCCGAATTTACAATTCAGGGTGAAAAACGCTTATAGAATTTGCAAAAACTATTCGCTTGACAATATAAGAAAGTGCATTTTAATACTGTCACAAGCGGATTATGAATTAAAATCAAAGCGCACTAATCCTGAAGTTATTTTCCAAAAGGCAATTTTTAAAATGATTGGACTGACAAAATGATGCTTTATACCGACAAAGCCATTATCGTTGAAGGGAAATACGATAAAATAAAGCTTTCCTCTTTTATTGACGGTGTTATAATCACAACAAACGGCTTTGACATTTACAAAAACAAAGAAAAACAGCGCCTCATTAGTTTCTATGCCGAAAAGTCGGGGATCATCATTCTTACCGATTCGGATCATGCCGGTTTTCAAATAAGAAGCTTTATAAAAAGTTTTGTGGACAGCGACAAGATAACAAATGTTTACACTCCGGATATTTTCGGAAAAGAAAAGCGAAAGGACAAGCCCTCTAAAGAGGGAAAGCTCGGCGTTGAAGGAGTTTCAATACAAACCTTGAAAAATGCTTTTGAACGTTGCGGTGCATTAAGCGATAAAAAAGCGGAAAATCAGATCACGGTTTATGACTTATACAGTTTAGGCCTTGTCGGAGCGAAAAATTCTTCTGAAAAAAGAGAAGCTCTTTTAAAGGCGCTTGACTTATCCGTTAATGTTTCAACAAAAGCGCTGTTGGAGATTTTAAACAGAACCTTTGAAAAAGACAGTCTTTTTGAATTCGTAAAAAATCATATATAATAATTTTGAAAGGAAGAATCAAAAATGGAACATCTTAATCTAATTGATTTAAACGACTTTTCCGTTGAGTTTTGGAACGAGCTTATAGAGCTTGGAATTGATATTTATCACAATCCCGAAAAGTACTCGAAAGTATGCGAGGGAAAAATCATGGCTACACTTTTTTATGAGCCGTCTACAAGAACACAAATGTCGTTTCAAACTGCAATGCTTAGATTGGGAGGTTCTTTGATAGGCTTTGACAATCCGTCTACTTCTTCCGTTTCAAAGGGAGAAAGCCTTTCGGATACAACAAGAATTGTTTCGGGATATGCGGACGTACTCGTTATAAGACATCCTCAGCCGGGCGCTGCTAAAGCGGCGGCTCTTACAGCCGGCTGTCCCGTAATAAACGCAGGCGACGGCGGTCATCTTCATCCGACTCAAACGCTTACGGACCTTATAACCTTGAAGCTTGAAAAAGGAACTATCGAAAACTTAAATATTGGTCTTTGCGGAGATTTGAAAAACGGACGTACAGTTCATTCACTTGTAAAAGCAATGTCCTGCTACAAAGGGAATACATTTACTTTTATTTCTACCGATGAACTTAAAATGCCTCAGTACATAAAAGATATTCTGTCTGTTCACGGAGCAAGCTTTAAGGAAGTCCGTTCGCTCGAAGAAGTTATCGGAGAGCTTGACGTCTTATACATGACAAGAATTCAGCGTGAAAGATTTAAAAGCGATGAAGAGTATTTTGCACAAAAAGACACATACGTTTTAGATACTGCAAAGCTTTCACTTTCAAAGCCGGATCTAAAGGTTTTACATCCGCTTCCGAGAGTTGATGAAATTTCACCTGACGTTGACGGAAACGAAAAGGCAGTATATTTTAAACAGGCTAAATACGGAATGTATATAAGAATGGCTCTTATTATGACGCTTTTGAAAAGTAAGAACCGCAGCATACCTTTGCTTAACGGCAAGCAATATCCTGGAATAAAGTGTTCTAATGAAAATTGCATAACAAACACCGAGCATTATCTTCCTAAATCTTTTATAGGTATCGGCGATAATATTGAATGTGAATTTTGTAATGAACGCACACTTCTTTAAACAAAGCATAAACCTACTAAATCAAGGAGCTACAAATGGCATCAAGGAAAAAGGTTAAAATATACTGGGGACGGATCGCCGTTGCAGCAGTTATACTCATCTCTTTAATAGTATTAATTTCTCTGGCTATCAAAGGAATCGTCGGGGCAGTTTCTGATGATGACGTTACCGCTGCAAAAACCGTATCTAACGCACCGCAAGACTCTAAAACAGAAATAACACCGCAGGATATCAAGGTGTTTATAGATCCCGGACACGGCGGAGAAGAAGATCCCGGTGCGCTTTCATTTGATGAAACGAGATATGAAAAGGACGATAATCTTAAAATCGGACTTCTGGTAAGAGATGAGCTTTTGAGCCGAGGTATAGAAGTTGAGATGTCAAGAGATACCGACAAGTTTGTTGAGCTTGATGAGATTGTAAAGCTGGCAAACGCATCAAATGCCGATCTTTTTGTTTCCCTGCACAGAAACAGCGCTGACATAGGTTCGGGAGTAGAGGCTTGGGTGAATTGGAACGCACCTAAAAAAGATACTCTCCTCGCAGACAACATTCTGAGTGCGCTCGACGAAAACACAATTTCAAGCAACAGAGGCGTGGGGTTCGGCTATATAGGTTATGATCACACAGCTCATGTAAACTATCAGATAAATGAGCAAACCACAATGCCGAGCTGTTTAGTAGAACTTTTATTTATCACAAACGATGCGGACAATGTGCTTTTTGACAAATACTGCAAGGAGTATGCAGAAAAGATAGCGGACGGAATTGAAAAAACCGCTTATCAATTGGCAATAGCCGAAGATCCAAACGGCAATGTTAATCCTATTGACTTAAATTCTTATAGCTATCCAAATGCCCCTGAGACTGTTGACATTGAATTCCCGACAGCATATGCAGATTCTTCGGATTCCGGCACAAGCTCCGACTCATTACAGGACTTTATCATTTCAAGTCCCACAAAATCGAAAAATGAGTAATCTGCTTTACTAAAAAAATATAACTGCGCTCTTTGCGGCATAAGCTGTGACGAGCGTTTTATTTTTTTGTAGACTAATCATTTCATTTATGTTATACTGATTTTACAAACAATCCTTTAAGGAGGAATTTTGAAATGTCAAAAATACTTCTTGTTGAAGATGATAAAAGTATAGTATTAACTTTATCCGAATTTCTAGAGTCGGAAGGCTTTACTGTTTGTGACGCAAACGGCAGAACGGAAGCTCTTGCGCATTTAAAAAACGAGACGTTTGATCTTATTCTGCTAGATGTATGCCTCTTGGACGGAAACGGTTTTTCACTATGCACTGAAATAAAAAAACAATATACTGTCCCCGTTATATTTCTTACTGCTTCATCGGATGAGGGAAGCATTGTCGCAGGCCTTGACATAGGCGCTGACGACTACATCTCTAAGCCTTTTAAACCAAGAGAGTTGATTTCGAGAATACGAAGCGTTTTAAGACGGTGCACCGGAAGCCGAAATATCATAACTGCTGAAAACATATCTATCGACACAGATAAAGGAACCGTTGAGAAAAACGGAGAGGAAATTATACTTTCAGCTCTTGAATATAAAATACTTCTTTTATTCGCCGCCAACAGAGGACGTCTTTTATCAAGAACAAGGCTGCTTGATGAAATATGGGATATTGCAGGCGACTTTGTAAACGACAACACTCTTACTGTTTACATAAAGCGCATACGAGAAAAAATTGAGGATGATGCGCAGAACCCGAAAATAATAAAAACAATTCGAGGCATGGGATATAGGATGGACTGAAATGAAGATACTTAAAAATCCGGAAATCAAAAAGGCTCTTTTTCTGCAAATAGGTGCAGGAATTATATTTTGTCTGATAGATCTGTTTATCGGCTCTTTATTGCTTGAAGGCATTACGTTTTTGATCTGCTCCTTTTACATATTGGTATTTATTGTTTCCGCTAATAAAAGATACTCGGCAATTTCAGACTTAAGCTTGTCCATTGATAGAATACTTCACGGTCAGGACCAGATCCTCTTGACCGATTCAAGCGAGGGCGAGCTTGCAATACTAAAAAGCGAAATACAAAAAATGACTGTTCGTCTCAAAGAATCCACAGACTCGCTTAAAGGGGATAAAATTCTTTTAACGGACGCTATAGCTGATATTTCTCATCAGCTCAGGACTCCCCTCACCTCCATGAATCTCACCGTATCTATGCTCTTATCCGAGGATTTAACAAAAGAACGAAGAATAACTCTTTCTCACAATCTCAAAAAATCGCTTCAAAGAATCGACTGGCTTATCGAAGCTTTGCTTAAAATATCGAAGATCGATTCGGGAACTGCTAAATTCAAGCAGGAAACGGTTTCGGTTTTAGACGCATTAAAAAAAGCATCCGAGCCTTTTGCTGTTGCTATGGAACTTAAAGACCAAAAGCTGAAGATGTCTGTACAAAACGAAAAATATACAGGAGATGAGGATTGGAGCATTGAAGCATTTTCAAATATCATAAAAAACTGTATTGAGCATACTGATAATGGCGGTACTATTGAAATCATATCAAGAGAAACACCCATTTTTACTGAGATATTAATAAAAGATGACGGAAAAGGATTTGATGAAAAGGACATTCCCTATCTTTTCCAACGCTTTTATAAAGGGAAGAATTCATCAAGTGAAAGCGTAGGAATCGGACTCGCTCTTTCAAGAATGGCAATAATTCAGCAAAACGGAACGATAACGGCGAAGAACCGTGCAGAGGGCGGTGCAGAGTTTAACATCCGCTTTTACAAAGTAACAGTTTAACTCAATGACACTTTGGTGACAAAACGCTTATCTAAAAGTCACCGTAGTGTCACTTTTATTTTGTATACTGAATTCAAAGTAAAGGAGGAGAACAAATGGAAATATTAAAAATCGAAAATCTAACAAAAGTTTACGGAAAGGGTGAAAACGAAGTAAGAGCTGTTGACAACATTTCCTTTTCCGTTGAAAAGGGAGAGTTCTTAGCTATCATAGGTCCCTCGGGTTCGGGAAAATCAACTCTTCTTCATATAATCGGCGGAGTTGACCGTCCGACAAGCGGAAAGGTCTGGATGAACGGTCAGGACGTATACGCTCAAAATGAAGATCAGCTTGCAATTTTCCGCAGACGTCAGGTTGGACTTATTTATCAGTTTTACAACCTTATACCCGTTTTAAATGTAGTCGAAAATATTACGCTGCCTGTGCTTATGGACGGAGGTAAAATTAATAAAGACCGCTTAAATGAGCTTTTGAAAACGCTGTCACTCGAGCAAAGAAAAAATAATCTCCCAAATCAACTTTCAGGCGGACAACAGCAAAGAGTTTCGATCGGACGAGCGCTTATGACTGCTCCGGCAGTAGTTTTAGCTGACGAGCCGACGGGAAATTTAGACTCCAAAAACAGTCAGGAAATCCTTGAACTGTTAAAGTATTCAAATAAAAAATACGGACAAACTCTTATAATTATTACGCACGACGAATCGATTGCTTTGCAAGCAGACCGAGTAATATCAATAGAAGACGGTAAAATTTCAAAAGACGAGCGTATCCGGGAGGTCAAGTAATGAATGTATTCAGTAAATTCACAGCAAGATCTCTTAAGAAAAACCGTTCGAGAACTATTGTTACTATAATAGGAATCGCACTTTCAATAGCACTTACTACCGCTATTGTACAAGCGGTAAACAGCGGTCTTGATTATCTTATAAGCGCCGAAACCAGTGCGGTTGGCTCTTTTCACGGATATTACTATGACATTACCACCGATGAAGCAAAGAATGTAATGTCGGACTCTGAAATATCAAAAACCGCTTCATCTCAGCAGGTAGGATGGGCTGAAATTGACAGTGAAAACGAATCAAAGCCTTATCTTTTAGTTGAATCCATGAGCAGCAATTTTACAGATCTTGTAAGCGTCAATCTTACAAGCGGTAGAATGCCGGAGGCAGATTACGAGATAATACTTCCCTCCCACCTTTCTTCAAACGGTGGAGTTTCACATAATCTCGGCGATATTATTACACTGAACGTCGGCAAACGAATGTCTGAAGGGTACGAGCTTACAGGTCCGTACACAGGAGAAAAAGAAAAAATTACTGACGCTCATGAAAAAAAGTATACGGTTGTCGGATTTTACGAAAGACTTGATTCTTCGATTGAGGACTATGAATCCCCCGGATACACAGCTTTTACAACCGGCGGAGGTACAGGAAGCTTAAAATTGTTTTTCACCGTTAAAGACCCGGGAAATTATTTTGATTACATGTCAAAAAATGCTGTAAATGACAGCTACCGAACGCATACTGATCTTTTAGCCTACAACGGTTCTTTAATAGATGATGATTTAACGCAGGTTTTATACGGCTTTGCAGCTATTTTGATACTGATAATTTCATTCGGATCTATACTGCTTATATATAATTCTTTTTCAATTTCAGTAAGTGAGCGAACAAAACAATTCGGTATATTAAAATCTGTCGGCGCAACAAAAAAGCAAATTATGAAAACTGTGCTGCTTGAAGCGCTTGTGCTGTGTATTATCGCTATTCCGATTGGAACAATAGTAGGCTGCTTAGGAATCGGAATAACACTTTATTTGTTAAGAGATTCATTTTCGTCTTTTCTCTATTCAAGTGTCGACATAAAAATGCATCTAGTTATAAATGGCTGGGGGCTTTTGATATGCTCGGGAGTATGCATTATAACGACCTTGATATCCGCTTGGATTCCCGCAAGGCGTGCTATTAAAATCTCACCTATAGAAGCAATAAGACAAACAACAGATATAAAGCTTCGCCGAAAGGACATACACTTTAAAAGATTGATATACAAGCTTTTCGGCTTTGAAGGAATGCTTGCGGCAAAGAATTTTGCAAGAAACAAAAAGAGATACCGTTCAACGGTAATATCGCTCTTTCTAAGCGTTACCCTATTTATTTCCGCATCATCCTTCTGCGCTTATCTTACCGATTCGGTAGATACTGTCACAGCCACCGGTTACAGCGATACGGACATAACTTATAACATAAGCTCAAATAAGGTAAAAAATCCCGATCAGCTTATGAATTCTCTTTCTTCTGCAAACGGAGTTGAAGCCGCAGTATATTACAGCCAATCATATTTTGACACAACTTTTGATCCATCATCAATAAGCGACGAATACAAAGATATATGCCCCGAACAAACAGATGACGCAGACAAAGCTTTCCATAATTCGTGTGAGATAATGTTTGTAAATGATGAAGCATTCAACAAACTTTGCGAAGACAACGGAATTGATAAAACTAAGTTCTACGACACAGAGAATCCTCAGGCAGTTACATTTGATAATATCACTACAACTATCAGAAGCGAAGAAAATCGTACAAGGCGCATAAAAAGTACTGTATTTAAAAATGATGCTTTTCCTGTAAGTGCCAGTATTGCAAATGAAAAAGATATCGAGGGATATAAGCTTGTAACTATAGACAACAGCGATACCAATAATATTCTCTACTATTACTATCCCGATGAATATATAAATAGCTTCGACGATAATGAAGTTATATCCGACTCCAATCTTGATACATCCAGAGCAATGATACTGACTGAAGCGGAGGCTCAGAGTAAAGCGGACATCACAATCGGAGCCAAAGCTGAGAATTACCCACATTATATTCCTAAATCGACAGTGATATTTGCAATATACCCTTACAGCTTGAAAGAAAGCGTTTTAAATAAACAATTTAAAGAGGATTTTTCCTTTTACTGTTTTGATTTTAAAGCACAGAATCATTCCGAGGCTTTTGATAACATTGAACAAATCCTGTCCGCAAACGGACTTAACAGTGATGGGCTTTATGATGTAGCGGAGCAAAACGAAACGGAAAGAACAATAGTGAATATCATGAATATTTTTGCATACGGATTTATAATACTCATATCACTCATAGCCATGGCAAACGTATTTAACACGATATCTACAAGCATTTCTCTAAGACGGCGGGAATTTGCAATGCTGAAATCAGTAGGCCTTACCAAAAGAGGCTTCAACAAAATGATGAATTTTGAATGTATTATCTATGGCATCAAGGGCCTTTTCTGGGGACTTATCGCTTCACTTTTAGTCACCTACGCCATTTATCGAACTACTGACATGGCAATAGAAAGAAGCTTTTATGTGCCTTGGTACAGCGTAGCGATTGCTGTGGTTAGCGTATTCATAGTCGTATTTGCAACAATGATTTATTCAACTAGCAAGATAAGAAAGGACAATCCAATCGACGCGCTTAAAAACGAAAATCTCTAAAAACAAAAACTACTTACGCAAAAAGTGATTTGATTATAAAAGAATAAAAGCTGAATAGGAACAAAAAAGAGGATAGTTGTATTTTGATGCAATCTATCCTCTTTGTTTGTTTTCAATATAACTGGGCAACTTGACACACTTTGCAAAAGCTAATATAATATATATAATTCTTATAAGTACACAAATCATGTGTAAGTGTGCCCAAACGATTTGCAAAAGAAAGGCGGTGGAAAAGATGTACAATCCCAGGCTTGACACTTTTTTGCGTGTAGCAGACGCAGGCAGTTTCAATAAAGCAGCAGAGGAATCGTACATCACGCCGACTGCTGTTATCAAACAAATCAATCTGCTGGAAACAGAACTTAATGTGAAGCTGTTTGAAAGAACACACAGAGGATTGGCCTTAACAAAAGCAGGAAAATCATTGTATCAGGACGCAAAATACATAATTCAATATTGCCGAGATTCCGTAACACGGGCTAAAAACGCTATGCAGGAAAATACAAATATAATCCGTATCGGCACATCTCCAATGACATCGGCACAGCTTTTAATGCAGCTATGGCCAAAAATTCAGGAGCATTGCCCTGATATCAAATTTCAGATCATTCCCTATGAAAATACACCGGAAAACGCCAGAGAAATTTTGGCAAGTCTCGGAAAAAATATTGATGTGATCGGCGGAATTTTTGATGAAACAATGCTGAATCTGCGGCGCTGTGCGGGGCTTGAATTATCCCGTGAACCGTTTTGCTGTGCTGTTTCCATTCATCATCCACTTGCGGTAAAGGACAGACTGCTCGTCAAAGACTTATACGGTGAGAATCTTTTGCTGATGCACAGAGATTGGAGCCATTATGTGGATGAACTGCGTGATGAGTTATGGAAAAACCACCCACAAATAAACATTGTGGACTTTGATTTTTACAGCATGGATGTGTTTAACCGTTGCGAAAATTCAAATGATGTACTGCTTGCTATCCCCGGTTGGGCAAATGTTCATCCGCTTTTAAAGGTCATTCCTGTGGAATGGGATTACAGTATTCCCTACGGGCTTCTTCATTCGCCCAATCCGTCGGAACCTGTAAAACGGTTTTTAAAAGCAGCTTGCGAGGCTGTAAAAGCATCATAAATTCATGTTATAACCTCCGGGTATAAACTACTGAACAAAACGAGACTTCTCACGGAGTCTCAAATTTTCTATAATATATGTAACGGAAGTACAACTTTAGATACATATGATCCGATTCGCAATGTCTATGTTAAAATGGGAGAAACAGTAGGCAAGGCATTTTGCGATTGTGCAGTTTTAAAATAAGAACCCAGAAATATACTACTCTACATAACAAAATCAAAATGCCGCTTTTGCAATGTCTTTGCGGCTTAGTATTAACTGAAAGGAAATGATTTATGAAAGTTTTAATGATCAACGGAAGCCCTCATGCAAACGGAAACACATACATTGCGCTGCATGAAATGGAAAAGACCTTCGCCGAGGAAAATATTGATACTGAAATCATACATATCGGAAACAAGGATATTCGTGGATGCATCGCCTGCCGCTCATGTGTAAAAAACGGAAAGTGCGTATTTAATGACATGGTAAATGAGATCGCACCGAAATTTGAAGAATGTGACGGTCTTGTAATCGGCAGTCCTGTCTATTATGCCTCAGCCAATGCAACGCTCATCGCATTTTTGACCCGTCTGTTTTTCAGCACACGCTTCGATAAGACCATGAAGGTCGGAGCTTCGGTTGTTGCCGCTCGCAGAGGCGGACTGTCCTCTACTTTCGATGAATTAAATAAGTTTTTCACGATCTCCGGTATGCCGGTAGCCTCCGGTCAGTATTGGAACAGTATTCACGGCAGAGAAATCGGAGAAGCAAAACAAGATACAGAAGGCTTACAGGGAATGCGAACGCTGGCAAGAAATATGACTTTTTTGATAAAAAGCATTGCACTTGGCAAAGAAAAATATGGAATCCCGGAAAAAGAGCCGTTTGCTCCTATGAACTTTATTCGCTAAGGACAGAAGGAGACAATCTGCATGAAACCGAAAATGATCGGAAAAATCTTGGTGGACATTGCCATGACAGTTGGCTTGCTTCTGCTTATGACCTATGAACTGATTGGGCAGGCTGTACATGAGTGGATCGGCATTAGCATGTTTGTGCTGTTTGTGATTCACCATATCCTGAACGGTAAATGGATCAGAAATATGCTGAAAAGCAAATACACGGTTTTACGAATCATACAAACTGCCCTTGTATTGTTGGTTCTGCTCTCTATGCTTGGATCGATGATCAGCGGTGTAGTCCTATCTCGTCATGCACTACCCTTCCTGTCAATCGACAGCGGTCACGCTTTTGCAAGAACATTGCATATTCTGTCCGACTATTGGGGCTTTGTATTCATGAGCTTGCATCTTGGATTTCATTGGAGCATGATAATGGGAATTATAAGGAAACTTATTAAAAATCCATCAAAGCCTTGTAAGTGGATACTCCGCCTTGCCGCAATACTTATTGCAGTCTATGGTATATATGCATTTATAAAGCGAGATATCGGCAGTTATATGCTCCTCGAAAACCCATTTGTATTCTTTGATTTTGAGGAACCCTTGATTCTTTTCATCTTAGATTATGCGTCGATCATGGGAACATTCATTGCTATCGGATATTACGGCAAAAACATTCTTATGAGATTTGCTCAAAAACGGTAATGTTGTACCGCTCATCTTTCTAAAGAAAAAAGAAAATGTCCGTGAAATCGGATACTGTATTAAGATAAATATATAACATACATTCGGCTGATTCTACGCCATTTATTGAAACCGGCAAAGCTGCTGCTCGTAATTCCTGAGCAGCAGTTTTTTATTTTGTGATAATTTTATGAAAACGATGATAACTTTGTGAAATCGGTTGTTTTCGCAGTATTTTTGTGATACAATATTCCAATAAATAGGAGGTAATTTCCATGCTTAAACTACAAAACATTGTAAAAACATATATTACCGGAGAACTAACACAAGATGCTCTTAAAGGTGTAAGCATAAGCTTTAGAGAAAACGAATTTGTGTCAATTCTTGGTCAAAGCGGTTCAGGAAAAACGACGATGCTTAACATTATCGGCGGCCTTGACAGGTATACAAGCGGAGATTTGATTATAAACGGCGTATCTACAAAAAAATACAAGGATGCAGATTGGGATTATTACCGAAACAATTCAATCGGATTTGTTTTCCAAAGCTATAACCTTATTCCACACCAAACAGTTCTTGCTAATGTTGAACTGGCTCTGACTCTTTCGGGAATCTCTAAAAAAGAAAGAAGAAGCCGTGCGATAAGCGTTTTGCAGAAAGTCGGTCTTGGAGATCACCTTCATAAAAGACCTGCTCAGATGTCAGGCGGACAGATGCAGCGTGTTGCAATAGCTCGTGCGCTTATAAACAACCCCGACATTTTGCTTGCAGATGAGCCGACGGGAGCTTTGGATTCTGAAACAAGTGTACAGATCATGGAGCTTCTAAAGGAAATCGCAAAGGATAAGCTTGTTATCATGGTAACGCATAATCCGGAGCTTGCCAAACAGTATTCAACAAGGATCGTCAAGCTTTTAGACGGAGAAATTGTCAGCGACTCAAATCCTTACGAAGATAAAACCGAAGAAAATCCTAAGCCGAAAAAACATAAGAAAATCTCAATGTCCTTTTTAACCGCACTTTCTTTAAGCTTTAACAATCTCAGAACAAAAAAAGGACGAACAATTTTAACCTCCTTTGCAGGAAGCATTGGCATTATCGGTATTGCCCTCATTCTTGCACTTTCAACCGGTATGAGTTCTTATATTACCGACATTCAAAAGGATACTATGACGTCTTATCCCCTAACTATAAGCTCTGAAACTATTGATCTTGAATCTGCAATGAACAAACATCAAGATGTAATTGAAGATAATTTAGGTAATGAATCCTCCGATAAAAACCAGCAAAAAGCCGTTTATGCCGATTATACAAACCTTGAGATGAGTGAAATGATTACCTCAAGTATCGTAAAAAACAACCTTACTGAGTTTAAAAAGTATCTTGATGATCCTGAAAGCGAGATACAGCAATATATCGGCGAAAACGGAGTAATCTATAACTATAATGTGAATTTCAGTGTTTATTCTCACGATAAAGACGGAAATTTAATTGACAGCAATGCCGATGCAGATGAAGTTTCATCCTCTGAAACGTCAATGGGAAATATGTTGGACTACAGAAATCAGATGATATCAACTGCTATAGGTAGCAATTCGTCTAAGTCTACGGGTGCTGAGAACTTCTCGGAGCTTATGGTCGGAACAAACGGCAAAGCGGTAAGCTCGGTTATAACAGACAGCTATGACATTTTATACGGAAGCTGGCCTGAAAAATACGATGAAGTTGTATTGGTTTTGAATAGGAATAACTCAATTTCCGCAGAAACACTTTATCAGCTTGGTATTATAACCGGCGAACAGTACAAGAGTGCAGCAGAAAAAATAAAAAACGGCGAAACAGCAGATGAAATAAAATTTGATTACAAAGAGCTTTGCGATCATGAGCTTTATTTGGTTATGGCTTGCGATCAATATATAAAGAACAGCGATGGGACATTCACCTATATTGACGGTACTCTTGAAGAAGAGCGACTTCTTGAAAACGCAGTACCCCTTAAAATAACAGGAATAATTCGTCCTATACAAGATACTGATAACGCATCTGTCACAACTGCTGTCGGTTATACATCAAAGCTTACTGACTATGTTATAACTCATACAAATGACAGCGCCATTATCAAAGCACAGGAAAATTCGCCTGAAATAAACATTTTGAACGGCATGAAGTTTGACGCTTCTGATGATACAACAAAGATAAATGAGGCAAAAGAATATATAAGTAAAATGGGAGTTTCCGAAAAAGCCTCTTTATATCAGATGATTCAATATTACGGAGCGCAAAACGCTAAAACGGAAAGCACTTCCCCTAACAATTCTAACGATTCATCTCAAGTACAAAATCTTCAGGAAATGAAAAGTGCTCAAACCGAAGCAATGACAGATGAAACAACAATGGCAGCAGCTCTCGACAAATGGCTTCAAAACGACCCGGACAAAAAGATGCTTTTATCATTCTATGACGAATACATCTTTGGCTCAACCTACGAAGACAACATGGAGGCGTTTGGAAAGGTCAGCTATGACGCTCCTACCTCTATAAGCATTTACACCGACAGTTTCGAGAATAAAGACGCAGTTTCCGAATGTATTTCAAACTACAACAGTAAAGCAAGCGAGGATTCAAAGATCACATACACCGATTATGTGGCACTTTTGACTTCTTCTATCACTACTATAATAGACGGAATTTCTTATGTGCTTATTGCATTTGTTGCAATATCACTTATCGTTTCATGTATAATGATCGGAATTATAACCCACATATCCGTTATGGAGCGAACAAAGGAGATCGGTATTCTTCGTGCACTCGGAGCTTCAAAGAGAAATATCTCTCAGGTTTTCAATGCAGAAACCTTTATAATCGGATGCTGCGCCGGAGCTTTGGGAATAGGAATCTCACTTTTAGCGCTAATTCCTATAAACTCTTTAATCGAAAGCATATCAGGAATAAGCGGTCTAAACGCAAAACTACCGCTCACATCATCTATAATTCTTATCATAATCAGTATTGCAATAACGCTTATAAGTGGACTTATTCCTGCTAAAAAGGCATCTAAGAAAGATCCTGTAATAGCTTTGAGAACGGAATAGGATTAATTTCTAATACAAACAAAAAGAGCCTAGGCTAAAAAACCTAGGCTCAAATTGTTTTTTATTCTTATTATTTCAACTTGATCGTTTCAAGTATCTTATCAAAATCAGAAACACCTTTTTCGTATATATCTTCCAAAGCTGTATAAACAATCAATGCTCCGCCTTTTTCACCGATTATACAAACCTGCTTATTCTTTATGGTTGTTTCGGCAACAGTTGCATTAAGAACTATTTCGCTTGCATCATAATCACCTATTTTTATAGCTTCTGCACTTATAACTTTATAACCTTCTATTCCTTCGTACTGAGCTTTAAAACTCGAAACACATTCATCAACCGGCATATTGGCAAACTCATCTGTGAACATTATTGATATGTTTTCAGAAGAGTTTCCAGCGTTCTCCCCCTTTTTATCTAAAAACACCATAGTGTCTCCGCCGGATGATAAATCCCAGTTGTCGCCGACCTCAATAGTGTAATTAGGGTTATCAATTACTCCGTCTACAATTTTAGCGTTATTGTCTTTTGCCGCAGTTGTTTCAACCTCGTATTTGGTGTTGGTTTCTTCGTTTGTTTCTTTAGCAGCCGCTTCTGTTGTAGTAGTTGTTGTCTTACTGGAATCACTTGATTTTTCATCGTCCTTGCACGCAGAAAATGCGAATACGATGGAAAGACAGGATAAAACTGCAATTACTTTTTTAATCATAATATTTACTCCTTTATATTTATTTAATCAGTGATGGAACAATCTGATTCCTGTGAATGTCATTGCCATATTGTATTTATTGCAAGTGTCAATAACATTGTCATCTCTTATAGATCCGCCCGGCTCTGCGATATACTTTACACCGCTCTTTTTAGCACGCTCTATATTATCTCCAAACGGGAAGAATGCGTCTGAACCAAGACAAACATCTGTGTTTTGCTCAAGCCATGCCTTTTTCTCTTCTCTTGTGAAAACCTCAGGCTTTGTCTTGAAAATTCTCTGCCACTCGCCCTCTTTTAAAACGTCCTCATATTCGTCAGATATATAAACGTCAATTGCATTATCTCTGTCAGGACGTCTTATTCCGTCAACAAAATCCAAGCCTAAAACCTTCGGGGATTGTCTTAGCCACCAGTTGTCAGCTTTATTTCCTGCAAGACGTGTACAATGAATTCTCGACTGCTGTCCTGCACCGATTCCGATTGCCTGACCGTCCTTTACATAGCAAACACTGTTAGACTGAGTGTATTTGAGAGTTATAAGCGAAATTATAAGATCCTCAATCTTATCCTTTGGAATATCCTTGTTTTCTGTAACGATATTAGAAAGAATCATTTGAGTGTTAATATCGAGTTCGTTTCTTCCCTGCTCAAATGTAATGCCGTAAACATCTTTTGTTTCAATTGGCTCAGGAGTGTAATTCTCATCTATCTTGATAATATTATATGTGCCCTTTCTTTTGCTCTTTAAGATCTCAAGAGCCTCGTCGCTGTATCCCGGAGCAATAACACCGTCCGAAACCTCACGCTGAATCATTTTTGCAGTCGGTACGTCACATTCGTCCGAAAGCGCAATAAAGTCACCGTATGATGACATTCTGTCCGCACCTCTTGCTCTTGCATATGCACAAGCCAATGGCGATAGCTCACCTAAATCATCTACCCAGTAGATTTTTTTAAGAGTATCTGACAACGGTCTGCCGATTGCCGCTCCGGCAGGAGAAACGTGCTTAAATGATGTTGCTGCACACATTCCTGTCGCTTTTTTAAGCTCCTTAACAAGCTGCCAGCCGTTAAAAGCATCTAAGAGATTTATATACCCCGGCTTACCGTTTAAAACCTCAATAGGAAGCTCTCCGCCGTTTTTCATAAATACCTTTGACGGCTTTTGATTTGGATTACAGCCATATTTCAAAAGCATTTCATTTTCCATTTTTATTTCCTCCTTTATTTTTATATCCATTCATATACAAATCTAATCAAAGCTTATTCTTGCTATGTCAGATTTATTACTTAGTATACTTATTTACAATCTTTGAAACAGCCTTTCCGCTTTCTATATCAATATATCTGACAAAAAGAGAAACCTTATTGTCCTCGTTAAGGCTTTCCCAAAGCTTAGCTGTAAAATCATCTATGTTGTTTGGAACAGAGATCTTTTTCGGCTCTCCCTCAAAGCTCGGAAGCGGATTTCCGTCTCCCATATAGGTGTGAATGAAATGACCTACTCCGCTAAGAGGATTTGTGTACGAAAAAGTAAATCTCTCACAGCAGTCAGGATTTCCGTCCGCAGATTTTAAAATGCTCATAGCATAGTTATAACTGCCGTTTTCAACGTGCATAATTCCCGAAATACGAGGTGTATAATTCGGCTCATCGTCCTCGTACTCACGAGTCCTCAAAGCCTGTTCAAATGTCTGCTGCTTATCCATAAGCTCGTAAATGGTGTCTGTCTGATCGCCGTTTGTAACTATTGTTTTGTTTCCCAATACTCTTACCGGAGAATATATGATAAGATGAGGATCGGAAAGCTTTGTTGGGTCCGCCGCTTCGGTTTTAATACCGTCCTCCGTTTCGGTGAACACACGATTGCGGGAATTCACACTTCTTCCCATGATAAAATATGCCGTAACTGCACTTTTTCCGTCCTCGGATTTTCCGATAATTATACCTCTTCCCGGGTATGAATTTGTCTTAAGCTCTTCATAAATGTCAATTGTCTTCATATTGTCCTCCAATTTCACTAATTCGTAATTCGGAATAAATTTTTAACCTACTAACAAATTCCGCATTCCGCATTCATAATTCCGAATTAATTTAAAACGTATGCTTTTCCGTCCCTAACAGTAATCTTATCCTCGCAAAAGAGAGATACCGCTTTCGGCAGAATTTCCCACTCAGCTTGCTCCATAACTCTTTTTTGAAGCGTTTCAGGCGTATCATCAGCTAAAACCTCAACTGCTTTCTGAAGAATAATAGGACCGCCGTCACACTCAGCCGTTACGAAGTGAACGGTTGCTCCGGTGAGCTTAACTCCCTTTTTGAGCGCTTCCTCATGCACATGAAGTCCGTAAAACCCCTTTCCGCAAAACGACGGAATAAGAGCCGGATGAACATTTATCATTTTATAAGGATACGCATCGCATACGATTCTGTCAAGTATTGTCATGAATCCTGCATACACAATTAAGTCCGCTTTATAGTCGTTCAAAACCTTGAGCAACGCTTCTGAATACGCAAAATTATCTGAAAAGTGTTTTCTCGGTAAAACGCTTGTGTTGATTCCCGCTTTTTGCGCTCTTTCAAGTGCATAAGCTCCCTCTTTTGAGGATACAACGCCGACTATTTTACCGTTTTTTATATGTCCGTTTTTTTCAGCGTCTATGATCGCCTGAAGGTTTGTTCCTCCGCCCGAAACAAGTACAACTATGTTTTTCATAAATCTACTTCTCCTGCAAAATCAGCAAATGATTACTCCTTCATCGCTTTCAACAAGCTCGCCGAGGACATATGCGTCCTCTCCGGCTTCCTTGATAGCGGCTACTGCCTTATCAGCGTCAGACTTATCAACAACAACTGTCATTCCGACGCCCATATTAAAGGTGTTAAACATATCCCTCTCAGGAATTTTTCCTACCTCTTGGATAACCTTGAAGATAGGCAAAACGTCAACTGCGTTTCTCTCGATTTTTGCACTTAAGCCGTTTGGCAGACTTCTCGGAATATTTTCATAAAATCCGCCGCCTGTGATATGCGAGATAGCCTTTACTGTAACCTTGTCAAGAAGGTTCATAATTGCTTTTACATAAATCTTAGTAGGAGTCAAAAGTGTACCTCCGAGAGTTGTTCCAAGCTCAGAATAATGTCTTGCAAGATTTGATTCGGTGACAGAAAACACCTTTCTTACAAGCGAAAAACCGTTTGAATGAACGCCGCTCGACTTAATTGCAATCATAACATCGCCTGCCTTCTGAGTATCAGGCTTTAATATTTTGTCCTTGTCAACTACTCCTACAGAGAAACCTGCAAGATCGTATTCATCCTCAGGATAAAATCCCGGCATTTCCGCTGTTTCTCCTCCGATCAAAGCACAACCTGCCTGTACACATCCCTCAGCTACTCCCGATACGATTTTTGCAACCTTTTCAGGATAGTTTTTTCCTACTGCAATATAGTCAAGGAAAAACTGTGGTTTTGCTCCACAGCAGATTATATCGTTCACGCACATAGCAACACAGTCAATTCCGACTGTATCATGCTTGTTCATCAAAAACGCAATTTTAAGCTTTGTTCCTACTCCGTCCGTTCCCGAAACTAAGACAGGCTTGTTTATTCCTGTCATATCAAGCTCGTAAAGTCCGCCGAAGCCGCCTATTCCGCTGAGAACTCCCTTGGTCATCGTTCTTGCTACATATTCTTTCATAAGCTCAACCGACTTATATCCGGCTGTTACGTCAACTCCGGCTTCTTTGTAGCTTTGTGAAAAACTCTTCATTATCAATTCTCCTTAAATTTTAATCTATATTGAATTTCATTTGTCTTTCATTTTCAATTTTATATTCAAATTTATCCTTAGGCATCTCTTTTGGCGCATCTACCGGATACTCTCCGGTAAAACAGCCTGTGCAAAATCCGCAATGCGAAATTCCGGCAAGCTTCTTAACACTTTCCACGCTTAAATACTCAAGGCTGTCCGCTCCGATGCTTTCACATATCTCCCCAATGCTCATCTTGCAGGCGATAAGATTATCTTTTGAATCAATATCAATTCCAAAATAGCAAGGTGATACAAACGGCGGAGAAGAAATTCTTACATGGACTTCTTTCGCTCCCGCATCTCTTAAAAGCTGCACAATCTTTGCGCTCGTCGTACCTCTTACGATACTGTCGTCAATCATTACAACTCTTTTTCCCTTTACCGTATTTGAAATTACATTAAGCTTTATTTTAACGGAATTAGTTCTTTGTGCCTGTGAGGGCTGTATAAACGTCCTTCCTATATACCTGTTTTTCGTAAATCCTATTCCGTAAGGTATTCCGCTCTCCCTTGAAAACCCAAGTGCAGCGTCAAGTCCCGAATCGGGAACTCCTATTACAACATCAGCTTCCACAGGATGCTCTCTATATAAATACTTACCTGCTCTGAGTCTTGCCTTATGAACGCTTGAACCCTCGATAATCGAATCCGGCCTTGCGATATACACATACTCAAATACGCATATGCTTCCTTTTGAGCCGCAATGGGTTTTAATCGACCTTAACCCGTTGCTGTCTATTACAACAATCTCACCCGGTTCAATATCTCGTATAAACTTCGCTCCTATACTGTCAAAAGCACACGTTTCACTTGCAACCACATATCCTTCAGAAGTTTTACCTAAAGAAAGCGGACGAAAACCGTTAGGATCTCTTGCAGCAATGAGCTTTCTCGGCGACATGACCAAAATAGAATATGCACCCTTTATTTTATACATTGCTTTTTCTACAGCGGATTCTATTGAACCGCTCGTAAGACGCTCCTCTGTTATAGCATAGGAAATAACCTCGGTATCGTTTGTGTTATGGAAAATCATTCCCTTTAACTCAAACTCTTCTCTGAGTTCCCTTGCATTAACAAGATTTCCGTTGTGTGCAATGGACATAGGTCCTTTAATATGGCGCACAACAAGCGGCTGTGCATTTGAGCGATTAGGCTTTCCCGTTGTAGAATAGCGAACATGACCTATTGCAATCTGCCCCTGACCGAGCTTTGACAAGGTATCCTTGTCAAAAACCTCATGAACAAGTCCAAGATCCTTATGGTATGTAAACAAGCCATCGTCATTTACAACAATTCCACAGCTTTCCTGCCCTCTGTGCTGGAGAGCATAAAGACCGACATAAGTCTGTCCTGCAACATCACAGGTTTCATTTGAAAAAACACCGAACACTCCGCATTCCTCATGCAGCGAATCAAACATTAAAAGTTCATTCCTTTCCGTTCCAGCAATATGTGCAGAGATTACATTGTTTAAGTCCGATTGCGTCAACGGTTCCTTTTAATGACTGAAATTCAAGCGATGTAAGCTTTAGTCTTCGGCAGATTTCATCCCTTAGTTTTCTTCCTCTTTCTGTGCTTGAGTCGCTGTATTCCTCAATAAACCTAACTCCCTCTTCGCCCTCAAGTTCATTAATGATCTGTCTTGCGATAAGTTCAAGTTCAGAGGTGCTTCTTGAAAAGTTAAGGTACTTGCATCCGTACATGATCGGCGGACAAGCAGATCTCATATGGACTTCCTTAGCCCCGTTTTCATAAAGGAATTCTACAGTTTCTCTCATCTGAGTTCCACGAACGATACTGTCATCGACAAATAAAAGCTTCTTACCCTTAATAAGATCAGTCACCGGAATAAGCTTCATCTTCGCAACCTGATTTCTTATTGTCTGATTGGTCGGCATAAAGCTTCTCGGCCATGTAGGCGTATACTTGATAAACGGTCTTGCAAACGGTATGCCGCTTCTATTGGCATATCCTATTGCATGAGGCGTTCCGGAATCAGGAACTCCGCAGACATAATCAACATCGGGAAGACGTCCGTTGTCAATATCCTGCTGGGCCATTATCTCACCGTTTTTAATTCTCATTACCTCAACATTTCTGCCCTCATAAACAGCGTTTGGATAGCCGTAATACGTCCAAAGAAAAGAGCATATTTTTAAGTCTTCAGTTCCCTCTTTTAATATTTGAACGCCATCCTGCGTAAGCCTTACTATTTCAAACGGCTTTAACTCAGAATGAACCATGTATCCCAGCTTTTCAAATGCGAATGATTCGAGCGAAACACAGTAACCGTCATCGTTTTTGCCTATAATTAT
Source organism: uncultured Oscillospiraceae bacterium (assembly GCA_902489475.1). Taxonomy (GTDB): domain Bacteria; phylum Bacillota; class Clostridia; order Oscillospirales; family Ruminococcaceae; genus UMGS1601. Next base: position 41,104 of record CABUAH010000003.1, read on the forward strand.
CGGCAACCTTCCGAATTTATCTCTTGCTGCAATAATGCTGTCTTTTGTCATAATCAAAAGTGAAAGAGTTCCTTCGATCTTCTCCTGTGCGTAAATGATTCCCTCTGTAAAATCAGACTTCTGTGCAATAAGAGCACCCACCAAAGCGGCAGAGTTAACACGTCCGCTGCTCATTGACTCAAAGTTTGCACATCCGCTTTCCAAAAGCTCATTAAATAAGCTTTCCGCATTGTTTATAATTCCGATTGTACAGATAGCGTAAATGCCAAGCTTTGAGGTCATAAGTATCGGCTGAGGATCCGTATCACTTATACTTCCGATACAGATATTTCCTTTCATCGAAACTATATCCTTTTCAAATTTTGTACGAAAAGGCGAATTCTCAATGCTGTGCAAGCTGCGCTGGAATCCAAGTTCAGGTGAATACGAAGTCATTCCTCCTCTTCTTGTTCCTAAATGCGAATGATAATCGGTTCCAAAAAAGACATCTGTTATTGTATCTCTTCTTGAAACCGCCCCAAAAAAGCCACCCATAAATTATTTCTCTCTCCTGTTAAATTTAAATTCTGTTACGAGTAAAAGTTTTTATGCTATTGCTTTGAAAGCTCTTTTTAAAGCTTTCAGTCTGTAGAAAAAGTAACTTTTAAAATATTGTCGCGTAGGCGGACATGCGCCGACGCAGCGACACCTTAAGAGGAAATCGGCGGTATGAGCCGATTTCCGACGAAAAGGGGTTCCCTAGGGGAAAAACGCAGAACGAGATAGTTAAAGCTATCGAAGCGAGTGCGTTTGTCCCATGGGGAGCGTCATCGACTTTGTCGACACGCTCAAAGCTCTTTTTGAAGCTTCTTTTCCTTTTCCAAAACACCCTCTACCATAGCTTTTTTCTCATCAGCCAGCTTAGCAGAAAGCTCTTCGTCTGAAATAGCAAGCATCTGAACCGCTAAAACCGCAGCGTTCTTAGCTCCGTTTACTGCAACGGTTGCAACAGGAATTCCCGACGGCATCATTACTGTTGCCAAAAGTGCGTCAAGTCCCTCAAATGTTGATTTTATTGGAACTCCTATCACCGGTACTGTCGTATGTGCTGCAATAACTCCCGCCAAATGTGCAGCCATTCCGGCAGCACATATAATCACGCCGATTCCGTTTTCCTTTGCATTTTTTGAAAACTCAGCGGCAAGGTCAGGCGTTCTATGCGCCGACATGATATGCGCTTCATATTCAACGCCGTATTTTTCAAGCTCCGAAAATGCGCCTTTTACAACAGGCAGATCGCTGTCAGAGCCCATTATAATAGCAACTTTTTTCATTAAATCTCCTCCCATCAAATGTTGCTGAAAAACAAAAACTGCAACTCATAAACAAGCTGCAGTTATAACTATCTTTTTAGATTTGAGTACAAAAAGCTAAGGATACCGCCTCTACCAGCCGACATCCCGATTGAAGAAGTGCAAAAAACGAAGGTGTTTTTTATCATTACTCTTTCTCCCGCTCAAAAATACTCTATCTGCATACTGACGCAGACAATTACTACTAATATTGTACCTCAAACCGAAGAAAATTTCAACTGTTTTTTCATAAAAAATAAAGAAAAATCGTTGTTTATTCTTGTCTATTTTGACACTGTCAACTACATAGACATATTCTTTCTGAAAATATCGTTATTTTGTATTTTTTCCATTTGCCTTTCATATGCGTGAATTTTGTGGCTTTGTTCAAGATATTTTTCCTGTTGTTTTATATTCATTGCATTAAACTCACCGTCTTTAAAAGCCTTTGAATTCAAAGCACAATACACTTCAGGCATTGCGGCAAAGCGCCAAAGTTCATTATTATTCATCTTACCTTCTCCTTGATTTTTTCAAATTGTTTTAAAACATTCACCGCTTTTAAAACTTCATCCTTGCCTGTCATTCTCACATCTTTCAGAGAGTAATCAAGCCCAAGCTTTTCCCACTTCGGAACACCCATTGTATGGTACGGTATAAGCTCGATTCTCTCAATATTGTCAAATCCGCACAGGAACTCACCAAGTCTTAAAAGCTTATTCTCATCAAGTGTATATCCTTCAAGGATAACTTGTCTTATCCAAACAGGCTTTGATATATCCCTTGTAAACAAGAGCGTTTTTACAGCATTTTTTATACCCATTCCCGTAAGTTTCTCGGCACCGGAATCATCTATATCCTTTATATCAAGAATAACAAGATCGCAAAGCTCTATTGCAGCTTTTGACTTGTTTATGTCTATTGCTCCCGAGGTGTCTATTGCACTTGAGATGGAGTGCTCTTTCAAAAGACTTATAAGCTCACATACGAATTCAGCCTGCAAAAGCGGTTCTCCGCCGGAAAGAGTGACTCCACCGTTTTTTATAAAACTTTTGTATTCTAAAATCTTGCTCAAAACCTCTTTTGCCGTCATTTTATATTTTGCATCCTTCATATTCCAGCTGTCGGGATTGTGACAGTAAAGACACCTAAGCGGACAGCCCTGCATAAAAACTATAAACCGCAGATTAGGACCGTCCACAGCACCAAAGCTTTCAAAGGAATGAATATATCCTATTTTCCCCATCAGAGCTTCTCGTGGAAAGTACGGTTTATAACTTCAAGCTGATATTCTCTCGGGAGCTTTATAAAGTTTACCGCATATCCCGACACACGAATTGTAAGTTGGGGATATTTCTCAGGATTTTCCATAGCATCTATTAATGTTTCACGATTCAAGACATTTACATTTATATGCTGTCCCGTTTCCTTTGAATATCCGTCTAAAAGAGATACAAGATTTTCCTGACGCTCCTCTAAGCTTTTTCCGAGTGAATCGGGAATAATTGAAAATGTATAAGATATTCCGTCCTCTGAAAACTCAAACGGAAGCTTTGACACTGATAAAAGAGATGCTACACTTCCCTCTTTATCCCTGCCATGCATTGGGTTTGCTCCCGGAGCAAATGCTTCTCCTTTTTTTCTTCCATCAGGTGTCGTACCTGTCTTTTTGCCGTATACGACATTCGACGTTATTGTCAAAATACTTAGTGTCGGCTTTGCGTTTCTGTAAGTCTTAAGGCGTTTCAGCTTTTTCATAAAGTCGGTAACCACTCTTACAGCAAGCTCGTCCGCTTTATCGTCGTTGTTTCCGAACTTAGGATAGTCCCCCTTAACTTCAAAATCAACTGCGATACCATTCTCGTTTCTGACAGGAGTTACCTGTGCATACTTTATAGCTGAAAGTGAATCGGCAACCACCGACAATCCTGCTATTCCGCAAGCCATAGTCCTGACAAGATCCTCTGTGTGAAGAGCCATTTGAACTCGTTCATATGCGTATTTGTCATGCATATAGTGAATTATATTAAGTGCGTCTATATACACCTTTGCAAGCCAGTCTAAAACCATATCATACCTTGCATACACTTCGGAAAAATCAAGCACTCCGTCTGAAACCGCAGGTATTACCGGTGCAACCTGTTCTCCGGAAATCTCATCCTTTCCGCCGTTGATAGCATACAAAAGAGCTTTGGCAAGATTTGCTCTTGCTCCAAAGAACTGCATTTGTTTGCCTATTCTCATAGCTGAAACACAGCAGGCAATCGCATAGTCGTCGGTGAAAAGCGGACGCATAATATCATCGTTTTCATATTGAATAGAAGATGTTTCGATAGATATTTTTGCAGCATATTTTTTGAAGTTCTCAGGAAGCGACTCACTCCACAAAACAGTGAGATTCGGCTCAGGAGCAGGACCTAGGTTTTTAAGTGTGTGAAGAAAGCGAAAGCTCATCTTTGTCACCATGCTTCGCCCGTCAACACACATTCCTCCTATAGATTCCGTTACCCATGTCGGATCGCCTGAGAAAAGCTCGTCATACGCAGGTGTTCGCAAAAATCTCACCATGCGAAGCTTCATGATAAAGTGATCTACTATTTCCTGAACCCCGCTTTCGGTTAACCTTCCGACTTCTAAATCCTTCTCGGCATAAATATCCAAAAATGTCGATACCCGTCCTAAACTCATTGCTGCTCCGTTTTGCTCCTTGACAGCTGCAAGATATGCAAAATAGAGCCATTGAACCGCCTCTTTAAAGCCCTGTGCAGGACCGCTTATATCAAAGCCGTAGCTTTCAGCCATTTCCTTAAGCTCCATAAGAGCTTTAATCTGTTCTGAAAGCTCCTCGATATGTTTTATATTATCCTCACTCATCTGAGCCTTTTGTGCTTCATATTTTTCTTCGTTTTTGTATTCAATAATTCTGTCAACTCCGAAAAGCGGTACCATTCTGTAATCGCCTATTATTCTTCCTCTGCCGTATGCGTCGGGAAGTCCTGTAATGATGCCCGAATGTCTTGCCTTTTTTATTTCATTTGTATATACGTCAAAAACTCCGTCGTTGTGAGTTTTTCTGTATTTAAAAATCTCACTTATTCTTTCAGGAAGCTTTCTATTATACGCTTTCAAAGAAGTGTGAACCATTCTTATTCCTCCAAACGGCATAATAGAACGCTTAAGCGGCTTGTCTGTTTGAAGTCCTATAATTTCCTCAAGCTCTTTATCTATGAACCCCGGAGCATGAGAAGTTATCGACGAAACTGTGTTTTCATCAATATCCAAAACTCCTCCGGCTTCCCTTTCCTTTTTCATAAGCTCCAAAACCTTTTCCCAAAGCTTTTTTGTCTTTTCGGTTGGAGGTTCTAAAAAGCTATCGTCGCCTTTATATTCTGTATAATGCTTAACTATAAAATCACGAACATCCAGCGTTTCCATCCAAGATGTGTTACTCACAAAAATCACTCCTTTCCTTACTAAATAACATTTCCTAATATCAAATATTTATACCACTCGCTTTACCTGTGAATCATAAAACAACAACGTACAAGCAGACATTTTTCTCCGATTACAGCCGTAACTATGTTAGAACGCTTATGTTTAATAAAATTTTATGTCAAATTAAACAAAATTCTTGAAATAAGCGGCGATTTATGATATACTATTCTTCAACGACTGCAATATTGCGGCAAAATCAATCAAACCGCAGTTTTGCTGTTAATTATTCAAGGGAGATATTTTTATTATGAAAGAACTGATGCTTGGAAACAAAGCGTTTGCAAGAGGACTTTATGAAGCCGGTTGTAAGGTTGTTTCATCCTATCCGGGGACACCGTCTACGGAAATAACCGAAGAAGCAGCAAAATATGATGAAATCTACGCTGAATGGGCGCCTAACGAAAAGGTTGCAATGGAGGTTGCTCTAGGTGCGTCTATTGCAGGTGCGAGAAGCTTTTGCGGAATGAAACACGTTGGACTTAATGTTGCCGCAGATCCTTTATACACTGCTTCTTACACAGGAGTCAACGGAGGAATGGTAATCGCAGTTGCGGACGATCCGGGAATGCACTCTTCTCAAAACGAACAGGATTCACGCCACCACGCAATAGCTTCAAAGGTATTAATGCTTGAGCCGTCCGACAGCTTAGAGTGCAAGGAATTTACGAAAAAAGCGTTTGAGCTTTCAGAAGAATTTGATACACCGGTTATTATGCGGCTTTCAACCCGTGTTTCTCACTCGCAGTCGTCTGTTGAGCTATGTGACAGAGAGGAAATGCCGCTAAAGCCATATGTAAAGGATCCGTCAAAATATGTAATGATGCCGGGCTTTGCAAGAGGCCGCCATGTGGTTGTTGAAGAGAGAACGAAAAAGCTTGTGGAATATGCAGAAAGCTCGCCTCTTAACAGCGTTGAGTACAACAACTCAGAGATAGGCGTTATCACAAGCGGAGTTTCTTATACATATGCAAAGGAAGCTTTAGGCAGCAAGGTTGGATTTTTAAAACTCGGAATAGTTAATCCTCTTCCCGTAAAGCTTATAAAAGACTTTTGTTCAAAGCACAAAAAGGTTTACGTTATAGAAGAGCTTGACGGAATAATTGAAAACCACTGTAAGGCGCTCGGTCTTGATGTTTCAGGCAAAGAGATTTTCGGATACTTAGGTGAGCTTTCACAAAGCATTATAAAAGAGAAGCTTTTAGGCGAAAAGGCTGAGAGCTGTTCGCTTGACGATAACATTCCTGTAAGGCCTCCTGTTATGTGTGCAGGTTGTCCGCACAGAGGACTTTTCTACAGCCTTAAAAAGCTTGGTCTTACCGTTTCGGGAGATATAGGCTGTTACACATTAGGCGCTACTGCTCCTTTGCAGGCTATGGATTCAACTATCTGTATGGGAGCGTCAATTTCTGCGCTTCACGGCTTTAATAAGGCGTTAGATGGAGCTAACAAAAAGAGCGTTGCGGTAATAGGTGATTCTACATTTATGCACAGCGGAATGACAGGACTTGTGAACATCGCTTACAATGCTTCAAATTCGCTTGTAATAATACTTGACAACTCGATCACCGGAATGACAGGTCACCAGCAAAATCCTACAACAGGAAAAAATCTTAAAGGCGATCCTGCCGCAGCGGTAAATCTTGAAGAGCTTTGCAAGGCGATAGGAATCAAAAATGTTACGGTAATAGACCCGTATAAAATGAGTGAATGTGAAAGGGTAATTAAAGAAAAGGTAGAGCTTGACGAACCGTGCGTTATTATTTCACGCCGCCCTTGTGCTCTCTTAAAATACGTTAAACACAACCCTCCTCTTAAGGTGAACACTGATAAATGCGTAGGCTGTAAGCAGTGCCTTAAGATCGGATGTCCTGCGATTTCAATTCACAACGGAAAATGTGTAATTGATCACACTCAGTGCGTAGGCTGCGGAATATGCAAGGAAATGTGCAAGCTGGACGCTATCGGAGAATAGGCATTGGAATACATAGATGTATATGACATTCATAAAAATAGAATCCGCATTGTACCCCGTGGAAGTAAGCTCAATGAAGGTGAATTCATATTAGTCGTTCATGTCTGCGTTTTTAACTCACGAAACCAAATGCTTATACAAAAAAGAGTTTTATCTAAAAATAGTTTTCCCGGAAAGTGGGATATTTCTGTCGGAGGAACTGTTCAAACAGGTGAAACAAGCAGTGTTGCTGCTTGCCGTGAGCTAAAGGAAGAAATAGGGATAGATTTTGACTTCGAAAATCATAGACCTTTTATAACTTCAAGCTTCACGGGCGGCTTTGACGATTTTTATTTAATTGAATGTGATAAAGAAACAACCTCGTTCAAGCTTCAGGCTGAAGAAGTTGAAAAAGTTATGTGGGCTGATAAAAAAACCGTTCTGTCGATGATTGACAGCGGAGAATTCATCTCCTACCACAAAGGCTTTATCGAAATGTTGTTTGACATGAGAAACGATTATGGAACTATTATTGGATACTGATTAAGGAAAGGAATATTTGTTATGGAAACAAAATCAATTATGATAGTCGGCGTAGGAGGACAGGGTTCCCTTTTGGCGTCACGTCTTTTGGGAAACGTGCTTTTATCACAAGGCTTTGACGTTAAAGTCTCCGAGGTTCACGGAATGAGTCAGAGAGGCGGTTCGGTAGTTACATATGTAAAATACGGCGAAAAGGTTTACTCTCCTGTGATTGAAAAAGGCGAAGCAGATGTCATTATCAGCTTTGAGGAGCTTGAAGCGGCAAGATACCTGCCGTATCTAAAAAAAGGCGGGCATATCATCACCTCCACGCAAAAAATTGATCCTATGCCGGTAATTACAGGTGCTGCCGAGTACCCTGCTGACATTGTTAAGAAGATAGCAGAAAAAGGGGTTAAAGTAACCGCTGTTGACGCTTTATCACTCGCCGAACAGGCAGGAAATTCAAAAGCGTCTAACGTAGTTCTAATGGGTGTTGCTTCAAAATCAACAGACTTTGATGTAAGCGTTTGGCAGAATGCAATTTCCGCCTGCGTTCCGCCTAAATTTTTAGAGCTTAATAAAAAAGCATTTGCACTCGGAAGAGAGGCAGTATAAAGAATTCGGCGCACATATCACATTAATAATACAGGAGTTGAAACCGATGAAAAATGAAAAAAACTATCGTGACGAAAAAATTGAATGTATGTCACTTGACAAAATGAAAAAGCTTCAGTCAAAACGGCTCGTAGCACAGGTCAAGCATGTATGGGAAAATGTTCCCTATTACCGCAAAAAAATGGTAGAGAAGGGCGTTACTCCCGATGATATAAAAGGAATTGAAGATTTGCATAAGCTTCCGTTTCTTACAAAGGCAGATCTGCGTGATGCTTATCCTTACGGACTTCTTGCAAAACCGCTTTCAGACTGTGTAAGAATTCAGTCTACAAGCGGAACCACTGGAAAGAGAGTTGTTGCATTTTACACACAGCACGACCTTGATATTTGGGAGGAATGCTGTGCAAGAGCGATAGTTGCCGCAGGAGGTACAAACAAAGACGTTTGTCAGGTTTGCTACGGATACGGTCTTTTCACAGGAGGTCCGGGACTTAACGGCGGTTCTCACAAGGTTGGATGTCTTACACTTCCGATGTCATCGGGAAACACTGAGCGTCAAATTCAGTTTATGAGAGATTTAGACTCGACAATACTCTGCTGTACTCCGTCATATGCCGCATATATCGGAGAAACACTTCATGATATGGGATACACAACCGACGATATTAAGCTTAAAGCAGGAATTTTCGGAGCTGAGCCTTGGACGGAAGAAATGAGAAGAGAAATAGAAAAATCTCTTGGCATTAAAGCGTATGACATTTACGGACTTACAGAAACAAGCGGCCCTGGAGTTGCTTTTGAATGTGAAGAGCAAACCGGTATGCACATTTGCGAGGATCACTTTATACCGGAAATTATTGATCCGGAAACAGGCGAGGTTTTGCCTGACGGTGAAAAAGGAGAGCTGGTTTTCACAAGCATTACCAAAGAAGCATTCCCGCTTCTCAGATACAGAACCCGTGATATTTGCATACTTTCAAGAAAAAAATGCTCATGCGGAAGAACTCTTATAAAAATGACAAAGCCTATGGGCAGAAGCGATGATATGCTTATTATCAAAGGCGTAAACGTATTCCCTTCTCAGATAGAATCTGTTTTACTAAAAATGGGAAATGCAACCCCTAACTATCAGATAATCGTTGACAGAATAAATAACGCAGATACGTTTGAAATTAAAGTTGAGCTTTCAGACAGTATGTTCACAGACGGAATAGACACAGTTGATAAGCTCGAGAAAAAGCTTTCCGTAGATATTCACAACATTTTAGGAATAAAAGCAAAGATAAGCCTTGTTGCTCCGAAGAGCATTCCTCGTTCCGAAGGAAAGGCTGTAAGAGTAATTGACAAGAGAAAGCTTGTTTAACTTAAAACTGAAAAGCGGCGCATTTCAGGAAAAAAGAGCGCAAAGGCATCGC
>CABUAH010000004.1 GCA_902489475.1 uncultured Oscillospiraceae bacterium
CGACCAAGGCTCTGCCTTTGGAAACTGCAAGCTTTTAAAAAAGCTTGACCAAAACCTTTGATTTAGACTTTCAGACAAATAAAAAGGACGAAGCTTATAAACTTAAGCCTCGTCCTATTTTTATTATGCGTTTTAAATACTATTTTTTCTCCTTGGCAGCTTTTCTGTTTTGAAGCATAACCCAAAGTGTAGGAGCAATTACGTTTGATGAGTAAACACCTGCGAGCATTCCTATAATGATCGGGAATACAAACGGAATTATTGATGTAACTCCTGTTATCAAGCAAACCACACATACAGTTGCCATCGAAATAATCGTAGTTACATTTGTGTGAACAGATCTGCCGATCGTTTGTGTAACAGACATATTTACAAGCTCATCAAGCGGTTTCTTACCATAAAGGCGCTTGTTCTCTCTGATTCTATCGTAGATGATAATAGTTGCGTTTATGGAGTATCCCAAAATTGTGAGGATTACCGCCATAAAGTTATCGTCTATATCAAATCTGAAGAACGCAAAGCAAGCAAATACCATAAGCGCATCATGGATAAGGGCAACTACCGCCATACATCCGGCAGAGATACCGCCGATCTTTCTGAATCTAAAGCCGATGTATATTATCATAACTACCGCAGCAAATGCTACCGCTACAAAGCACTTTAAGAAGAACTCCTTACCGTTCGACGGTGAAACGTCGCTCGATGAGTAAACCTCAAGCTTGTTGTCGGCAAACTTCTCCTGTAAAGCTGTCGTAAGCTCTGTCTGTTTTGTATTTGTAAGTCCATCCTTTGAAGCAAACGACAAAGTAACCGTCTTAGAATCGTTTGCCATGCTCTCTCCTGTCTTTACAGTTACAGACTCACCAATCGCCTCATTTACTGCATCTTCAACAGCCTTTGTGTCAATGTCACCCTCATAAGAGTATTCTATCAGCGTTCCGCCCTTAAACTCAATTGCAAGGTCAACCCCGCCGATTGCAGAAACTAAAGCCGCAGCTGCAATTATTACAACAGATACTATATAAAATACTTTTCTCTTTGCGTAAACATTAAGCGTCTTAAGATCTTTTGCTTTTTGTCTTAATCCGTAAAGGCTTGGCTTTTTGAAGCACTTAAATTTCGACAATGCCGAAAGCATAAGTCTTGTTGCAAAAATTCCGAATACAAAGTTCAATATGATTCCGACTAGGAGCGTATATCCAAGCGAGTAGATCGTTCCTGCCGTTGAAGCTCCGAACGGGAAGAAGATAAAGTTCAAAATCTTTGCGAACAAGCTGTCTGTAGGTCCGAATGCACCCATTAAGATTATCGCAACAAAAACAACTGTTATGTTACTGTCAAATACTGCGCTCCATGCCTTTTTAAATCCTACCTCTATAGCTCCGTTTAAGGTCTTTCCGTTCTTAAGCTCTTCCTTAACTCTTTCAAATGTTACAACGTTTGCGTCAACTCCCATTCCGACCGCAAGGATGATACCCGCAATACCCGGAATTGTAAGCGTAAAGCTTGAAATATTCGGGAAAAATCCGGAGATCGCAGCTATTGTACATACGACTTGTCCAAACAGTGAAATTGTAGCAACAACACCTGCAAGACGATAAATAACAATCATGTAAATTGCAATCAAAACAAAAGCGATAATTCCTGCAATTAAGATTGAGTTGAGCGCTCCTCCGCCCAAAGTCGGCGAAACGATGCTTGTTCCCGTTGCTTCAAGCTTAAACGGAAGCGAACCTGCTTCAATATTATTTGCAAGCTTTCTAGCCTTTTCATATGTAAAGTTACCTTCGATAACACACTTTCCGTCGGTTATAGCAGTGTTTACAGTCGGGAATGACAAGCATTCGTCGTCCATGTAAATTGATATGCTTCCATTTCCCGCAAGTCTTGATGTAGCTTCGGAAAATGCCTTTGTACCCTCATCGTCAAACTCAAGACTTACTACAACCTGGCTTGAACCGGTCGTGTCATCCTGCTGGTATCCTGCTTCAGCCTTCTTAACGTGCTCTCCGGTTAAAATAACCTCTCCGTCAGGATCCTGAGAACCTTCTCTGAATGTAAGGATAGCACTCTCTCCCAGCTCCTTAATAGCAGCTTCAGGATCAAAATCAGTATCCCCTGCCTGCCATGGGAACTCAACGACAACTCTTTTCTCGTTTTCATCAACATAAACTTCGCTGTCTGTTATATTGTTAAAAACCAATCTCTGCTCAATAAGGCTCTTTGCCGCATTCATATCATCAGCAGATGCATCGTAACCGTCAGCCGGTTCAAAAGTAGCGTTAACTCCTCCCTGGATATCAATACCCCATCTGATTTCATCAACGCCCTTGATATATGTTACTCTTGTATCACCGTACTGTCCGTGAACGCCGAACATTGTAAGATAAGCCAATATAGCGATAACAGCAACGACAATAAAGAAAACGGGCTTCTTAACTCTACGCAACTTTACTTCCTCCCAATTTTTAATTTCCAAATATCTGCAAAAAACACATAGTGCTTTATTGCATATTCATTTTTTAATTATACCTATTTGCACAAAAAAAGTCAAGCACAATTGCTGTTATTTTAACAATATATTTGCCGATTGTCACGCAAAAGACTTATATCGACACAAAATCGCACAAATCTACATCCGATTAAACAGTATATTCGATTACCTTTCCATTCTCCATGAAAAAATGTGCAAAGTCATACATTGTCATATCTTCAAAATACATTTTTGCCACTCTGCAAACTCCTCCGTGACATACCACAAGAACCGTTTTATCTTCATACTTTTTCTTTATGTCGTCAATTGCACTGAAAACCCTATGAGAAAGCTCAATTACGGATTCTCCTCCGCCAAGCCTTACACCGAATTCAAGCTTTGCCTTTTGAAATTCGTCATAAACCCCTTCAAAGCTTACCCCTTCATAACTTCCGTAATCCCATTCCGCAAAGCGATGGTCTACGACAATCGGCTTTTTAAGGACTTCGTTTGCAAGCTCTGCCGTATCCAACGCACGCTGAATGGGTGAGCATATTATAAGGTCGATCCCTTTATCTTTGAGCATTTCTCCGAGCGCTCTCGCCTGCTTCTTTCCCTCATCTGTAAGCATAGCCTCGCTTACTCCGCAAATTCTTTCCTCCACATTGTAATCAGTAAGTCCGTGTCTTGCAAAAATAATTTTCATCTTCCAAGTTTAGCTCCCTTTATATCAAATAAATCACAGCATCAAAAATTATCAGCCTAATACACTGAATAATTTTGCTTGATTAATTATAACAGAGATTGGTTTTAAAAACAATTATATTTACCCATTATTTATCAAAAAGCTTTGTTACACCGTCCTCAAATAAACTTAGCATATACTTTTTAATATAGCATATATTTATTAAAATAGGCGTTTTGCACAATGTTTTCTAAACAATTCGGTCAGTATTCCATATAAATCAAATCTCTAAGGCAAGTATGGGGTTGCTTAAGCGGCAAAATTCCATATATAATTATACATATTAGTAAATGTGCACAATATTTTTACGAAATTTAGTTGAAGTCGATTATAGCAAAAAAAGACGATTTTTGTTATAATGATAAATGTGTAAGTATGGGTTAACAAAGTTTTGACCGTCACTATTAAAATTATGACGAATTCAAATCGGAGCAACGCTCTGCTTTGCTTGCTAGGAGCATAGCGTGGCGTCTGATTGAAGCCTGCGCTTAGAGCTTTAGCTCCTCAAGGTTTCAGTGAGAGATTATAACTTACACTGAATTTCTGAAATGGAACCTGCCGCCTAAAGAGGCAGGGGACATCTGCGCTTAGGTTATAATTTTGACTTTTTTCTGTTATTAAATACGTAAACCTCCGTTTTTACACGGTGAACAGACGAACATTCAGTCGGAACATTGTCTTAATTATAATAAATGTCATCAGTTAAAACCCATGTTATTTACAAATATTCTAAGGAGGTTAAATAATGGCAGCAAAAATTTGTTCGATTCCATTTTCCGGCACCGAACAGCAGGAAGCAAAACTTAAGGAAATTATCGCTTCTCACAAAGATGACAAGGGAGCTTTAATGCCGGTTTTGCAGCAGGCGCAGGAAGTATACGGATATCTACCAATTGAAGTCCAAAAAATAATAGCTGAAGAAATGAATATTCCGCTTGAGAAGATTTACGGCGTTGTAACCTTTTACTCGCAGTTTTCTCTCAATCCAAAGGGAGAGAATACTATTTCCGTTTGTCTCGGAACTGCTTGCTATGTAAAAGGCTCAGGAGATATTTTTAACGCAATTTCCGAAAAACTTGGAATAAGCGGAGGAGAAACGACTCCGGACGGAAAATTCACTCTTGTTGACTGCCGCTGCATCGGAGCTTGCGGACTTGCACCGGTTCTTACTGTAAACGATGATGTTTACGGAAGACTAACTGTTGACGATGTAGACGATATTTTGGCAAAATACAGCAACTAAATGCTAAATGATATTTCACAGCATGCTCTTGACATAGCAATTAACTCAATTAAATACGGAGCAGAAAATATTAACGTAAGCATTTGCTGTAAATCAAACTGCACTTTACTTGAAATTAAAGACGATGGCTGCGGATTTGACAGGAAATCTTTGGAAAGTGTCAAAGCTTCGCTTTGCGAGCCTTTATCAGGCAACAGTCAAAACGGACTTAAAAGTCTTTACAATTCATGCAAAGGACAGCTTTATATAAAATCCAAAAAGGGAGATTACACAGTCGTTTCTTCTGTATTTCCTAAAGAATTTCCCTTGGGAGATATTAAAGAAACAATAAAGTGTCTTTTTACACTCTGTGAGAGTCAAAACATTACCCTTGTTTTTTCAGTTGAAAACAAAGCTTCGAGCTTTTCGTTTAACAGCACAAAAATAAAGGAACTAATAAAAATCAAAGGAATACAAAGTGCATCGGTATATAAGTTTTTAGATAAGTACATTACAGATGAAGTAAGCCGTGTATTCCCAATAAAAATACGGGAGGAAGATAATTTGAAATCTTTAGAAGAACTCAAGGCTATCAAAGATAAAATGCAAAGCACTATTGCACTTCGCCGTGAAGATCCTAACGCTGTAAAAGTAGTCGTTGCAATGGCTACTTGCGGAATTGCAAGCGGCGCAAGAGGTGTGCTTAACGCATTTGCTGAAGCTGTTGCAGAAAACGGTCTGACCGGGAAGGCAATGGTTTCACAGTCGGGATGTATCGGACTTTGCAAATATGAGCCTGTCGCACAGGTTATCACGCCTGACGGAAACAAAGTAACTTACATAAAGCTCACACCCGAAAAAGCAAAAGAAATAGTTGAAAAACATCTTGTCGGCGGAAAAGTCGTTGACGAGTATACATTATAAAAGGAGGAAGTGCTAATATGTATCGTTCACATGTATTGGTATGCGGCGGAACAGGATGTACCTCCTCGGGAAGCCAGCAGATAATTGACACACTTAAAAGAGAAATAAAAGCAAACGGTCTTGAAGACGAAATTGAGGTTGTAAAGACGGGATGCTTCGGACTTTGTGCATTAGGTCCGATCATGATTGTTTATCCTGAGGGAACATTTTATTCCATGGTACAGGAAAAGGATATTCCGGAAATCGTTTCCGAGCATCTTTTGAAAGGAAGAATCGTTTCACGTCTTGTATATGATGAAACAGTAACCGATACCGGAATCAAATCTCTTCAGGACACCGCTTTTTACAGCAAGCAGCATAGAGTTGCTCTCAGAAACTGCGGAGTTATAAATCCTGAAAACATAGAAGAATATATCGGAACAGGCGGATATGAAGCACTCGGAAAGGTATTAACCGAAATGACGCCTGAGGACGTTATTCAAACAATTCTCGATTCCGGACTAAGAGGAAGAGGAGGCGGCGGCTTCCCGACAGGTATGAAATGGAAGCTTGCAAGAAACATAGTTCCTAACGCTGACCAGAAATATGTCTGCTGTAATGCCGACGAGGGCGACCCGGGAGCATTCATGGACCGTTCTGTTTTGGAGGGAGATCCTCACGTAGTTTTAGAAGCTATGGCGATAGCAGGTTATGCAATCGGTGCAACTCAGGGATATATCTACGTTCGTGCAGAGTATCCTATCGCTGTAAAACGTCTTGAAATAGCTATAAATCAGGCAAGAGAAGCCGGAATGCTCGGAAAGAACATTTTCGGAACAGGCTTTGACTTTGACATCGGTCTTCGTCTTGGAGCAGGTGCTTTCGTATGCGGAGAGGAAACAGCTCTTATGACTTCCATTGAAGGAAACAGAGGAGAGCCAAGACCTCGTCCTCCGTTCCCTGCTGAAAAGGGACTTTTCGGAAAGCCTACTGTTTTAAACAACGTAGAAACATATGCAAATATTCCGCAAATCATCATAAACGGAGCAGACTGGTTTGCTTCAATGGGAACACCTAAGAGCAAGGGTACAAAGGTATTTGCATTAGGCGGAAAAATCAAGAACACAGGTCTTGTTGAAATTCCTATGGGAACAACGCTCAGAACTGTTATCGAAGAAATCGGCGGCGGAATTCCAAACGGAAAGAAATTTAAAGCTGCTCAGACCGGAGGCCCTTCGGGCGGATGTATTCCTGCTGAGCATTACGACATTCCGATTGATTACGACAACCTTATCGCAATCGGTTCTATGATGGGTTCGGGCGGACTTATCGTAATGGACGAAGACAACTGTATGGTTGATATCGCTAAGTTCTTCTTGGCATTCACAGTTGACGAGTCATGCGGAAAATGTACGCCTTGCCGAATCGGTACAAAACGTCTTTACGAAATGCTCGATAAAATCACAAAGGGACAGGGAACTCTTGAGGATCTTGACAAGATTGAAGAGCTTTGTTATTACATCAAGGCAAATTCACTTTGCGGACTCGGACAAACTGCTCCTAACCCTGTTTTATCAACTCTTCGTTATTTCAGAGATGAGTATGTTGCTCACGTTGTTGACAAAACTTGTCCTGCGGGGGTATGTAAAGACCTTCTCAAATACAACATTGATCCGGACAAGTGCCGTGGCTGTACGCTTTGTTCAAGAAAGTGTCCTGCCGGCGCTATCACAGGTACTGTTAAACAGCCTCATGTTATCGATCAAAACAAGTGCTTGAAATGCGGAGCTTGTATGGAAGCCTGCAAATTCGGCGCAATTTCAAAGAAGTAAAGGAGGGAGCCTAAAATGGATATGCTAAACATTAAAATAAACGGAATGGAGTTCGAGGCTCCTAAGGGAACAACCGTACTTGAAGCTGCAAGGCTTGCAAACGTTGAAATCCCTACTCTGTGTTTCCTCAAGGATATAAACGAAATAGGCGCTTGCCGTATTTGTATCGTTGAGGTTTCAGAAAAAAGAGGAGAATCAATGGGACCAAGAAGAATGATTGCGTCCTGCGTATACCCTATTTCTGAGGGTATGCATATTTTCACCAACACACCTAAGGTTTTAGAGTCTAGGAAAAAGACTCTTGAGCTTATTCTTTCAAACCACGAAAGAAAATGTCTTTCATGTGTAAGAAGCGGAAACTGTGAGCTTCAAAAGCTTTGTAAAGACATGGGAGTAGACGTTGAAAGCACATACGACGGAGAGGTTACATCCTTTGAGCTTGACACCTCTGCCGCGCACATGGTTAGAGATAATAACAAGTGTATCTTGTGCAGACGGTGCGTTGCAGTTTGTGAAAAGACTCAGGGCATCGGTGTTATCGGTGCAAATGAAAGAGGTTTTAAAACAAATATCGCCTGTGCTTTTGAGGACGATCTTGCTAACACCTCATGCGTTTCATGCGGACAGTGTATTGCTGTTTGCCCTGTAGGTGCTCTTTATGAAAAAGACAACACATCTGCTATTTTTGAAGCTATTGCAGATGAAAGCAAAACTGTTATCGTACAAACCGCTCCTGCTGTTCGTGCAGCTCTCGGAGAAGAATTCGGTTATCCTATCGGAACAGATGTTGAGGGTAAAATGGCAGCTGCTTTAAGACGTCTTGGTTTTAACAAGGTTTTTGACACTGACTTTGCAGCAGACCTCACTATCATGGAAGAGGCTCACGAGTTCTTAGACAGATTTAAAAACGGCGGAAAGCTTCCGCTTATCACTTCCTGTTCACCGGGATGGGTAAAATACTGCGAGCATTATTTCCCTGATATGACAGAGAATCTTTCATCATGTAAATCTCCTATGCAGATGTTTGGTGCGACAGCTAAAACATACTATGCAGATAAGTTGGGAATCAAGCCTGACGATATGGTTGTTGTTGCAGTTATGCCTTGTACCGCTAAGAAGTTTGAGGTGGGCAGAGATGACGAAAACGCTGCCGGTGTTGCAGACGTTGACTTTGCAATCACCACTCGTGAGCTTGCAAGAATGATCGAAAGAGCAGGAATCAAGTTTACAGAGCTTCCTGACGAAGAGTTCGATGCACCTTTAGGAATTTCAACCGGTGCGGGAGTTATCTTCGGAGCAACAGGCGGAGTTATGGAAGCTGCGCTCAGAACTGCTGTTGAAGAGCTTACAGGTGAAGAGCTTAAGGCAGTTGACTTCACTGATGTTCGTGGAACAGACGGCATCAAAGAAGCTACTTATAATGTTGCGGGAATTGATGTTAAGGTTGCTGTAGCGTCTGGTCTTTCAAATGCTAGAGAGCTTTTGAACAAGGTTAAGTCCGGCGAAGCTGATTATCAGTTTATTGAAATCATGGGTTGTCCGGGCGGATGTGTAAACGGCGGAGGACAGCCTCAACAGCCGGGATGGGTTAGAAACACAACTGACATCAAAGCGCTTCGTGCTAAGGTACTTTATGACATTGATAAGAATATGCCTATAAGAAAATCTCACGAAAATCCGGCTATTAAGCAGGTTTATGATGAATTTTTCGGAGAGCCGGGAAGTGAAAAGGCTCATCACATTCTTCATACATCTTATGTTAAGAGAGGCTTATACAAATAATTAAATAAAGAGCGCATCAAATTGATGCGCTCTTTATTTTAACTGATCTGCTTGTTCTATAACTTTTGCGATTAGAAAACGATAATCATGTGATTACATAAAAATACTCTCCGGTTTAGATTGTAGAAAAAACATTGTAGTAAATTAAAAAAGGGGGCGCTTTCACTTGCAAAGCGTCCCCTCTTTTTAAACAGTCCACCGGACTGTTTAAAATTCACCCCTTGAAAAGCGCTTTGGTCAAAAGATTTCGCCGTCTGCGGACGGCGACCAAGGCTCTGCCTTTGGAAACTGCAAGCTTTTAAAAAAGCTTGACCAAAACTTTTATTTTGGGCTTTTAGACAATCTGAACAACCGGAGAATCCTCTTCGGTTATTTTTAATTTACCTTATTTTTTAGCCGTTGTTTTTTGAGCCTTTGATGTTGTTTTTGGTTTTGTCTTAGAACTTTCTGTTGAAGCAGGATTTTCAGGAAGCGTAGATTTTACCTCGCCAATCGGTGTGTAAAAGCACGCCGTCCAATATTCAAATTTATAGCTTTCATCGTCATCAAGATAATAATGCGAGCTTCCGAAGTATTTAAACTCCGGATTTAAAATATTGCTTCGCATACTTTCATTACTCATCCACTGCGACACCGTTTCTATTGCACTTTTCTGCCCTGCGGCAATATTTTCTCCGTAAAGCTTAAACGATAAGCCGTAATCACTCATTATCGTTTTCAGCTTCCTACCGTCAAGCCGTTTATGCCCAAAGCTTTGAGAGATTTCTTTTGCTCTTACCAATGCCGCCTGATCAAGCGTTTTATGAGCGGTAAGCGGTTCAAGCCCCCTGTTTGTTCTCTCAAGGTTTACAAGCCGTAAAAGCTCTGTACAATAGCTGTCAACCGGGGCGTATTTGGGAAGAGTAGTAGTTGTCGTGGTAGTAGTGGTGGTTGTGGTAGTGGTTGTTGTCTTTTTCTTAGTTGACTTCGGAGTAGCTTTGGTGGATTTTTTAGTCGTTGTTTTTTTTGTTGTTGTAGTAGTTGTTGTCGTTTTTTTTGTAGTTATGGTGTTCCCCGATTCGTCAGTTTCCACAGACGTGGTCGTCGGCTCAGTTGTTGTAGTTTTCGGCATTGCCGTAAACCTCGACCTTTTACCACTTTTGGTTGTCTTTTTGGTTGTTGTCGAAACAGTAGTGGTTGTAGTCGTCGACTCAGCCTTCAAAACCTTCATCGACAAAAGATCTATATATATGCTGTCGTCTAAAACCTCCACAATATGTCCGTTGACGAGAAATGTTTTAGTTGTGCCTCCGTTGCTCGTTTTAAAGGTTATTTTGCCGTCATTCTCACTGACACTGAGCCTGTTTCCTAAATCATCAAGGAACTCGCTTTGCTTTATCCTGTTTCCAAGCGAATCGCAAAGCAGATAACTTTTCTCTCCGTCAAGCTTTATAAATGTAACCGCATCAAGCATAAAGCTTGTTACATATTCCTTTTCTGTCCCCTTAACTTGAACCTTTTTAAGAACCTCAGGCGATTCAAAGCTTTCACCGCCTTTAAGAGTGATTCCGGAAATATTCAATTGAGAAAGCTCCGACTTTCCACCTGTACTGTCTGACTTTAATACAAAGTAGACTGCTGCTGCCGCTACAGCAAGTATTATGAGCGATACAAAAATCGCTCCCGCTTTCTTAATTTTTTTCAAAATCAACCCTCCTCATGGGTTTTGAAATTTAAAGCCGCCGCCGATATTTTCGACAGACGGCAGATATAACCTTACTAATTCCCTACCAATATGCAGATTACATAGGCGTGTAAAATAACTGAATCCAATAATCGTAATAACAGTTGCTGTCATTGCTTACATAAACGTGTCCGAGTCCCATATATTCATAATTAGGATTCAAAATATTTGCTCTATGGTCAGGTGAATTCATCCAATCATTTACGACCTCACGAGCCGACTGAGAACCGCAAGCCAAATTTTCTCCCATATAGTAATATGACAAACCGTAGTCGCTAAACACTGTGTTTGCCGCTCTTCCGTCAGGACGAGTATGACTTGGGGAGGAAACAGCTTCCTTTGCCCTTACCAATGCCGCTTGATCCAAAAGATATATCGCTTTAAGAGGCTTTAACCCATAATTTGCTCTTTCATTATTTACAAGTCTTAAAACCTCTGCGCCGTCACCTGATGGCGTATACGGTGCAAATGTCGTAGTAGCTCTTGTAGTTGTCGTGGTAGTAGTTGTTGTAGCAGCCTTAGTTGTTGTGGTAGTCCATTGTGTTTTGGGCTGTACAGCCGTTTGATTTTGCGTAGGAGTTGTTTGAACAAAAGTATTTTCCGTTGTTTTCTCCTCAGTTTTGGAGGTTGTTGTGGTCGTAGCCGTAGTTGTTTTATTAGTTTTGCTTACAGCTCCATGCGGAATTGAAAGCTTATAACCGTCAACAAACAAAACTCCACTCTTTAAAGACACCGAGTGAGTATTTACTGCAAACTCATTTATTTCTTCCCCTGCCAAGTTCTCAAATCTAAGCTTTCCGTCCTCTGCATAAACTGTAATTCTGTTACCACTGTCATCTAAGAAATCGGTTTGATTGTACTTTTTCCCCATATTTGATACAATTACATAATCACCGTTTTCCTGTTTTATCTGAGTGATAGAATCCAAATCAAAGGAAGCGAGATACTCGCTGTTTGTATTTTCATCAATTTGAATATCGAGAGAATAATCTGCTGTAAAAATTTCACCGGTTCCCTGCATTGACATTGCCGAAAGCTTTTGATCAAGCACTTCGGTTTCAGAATCTATATACATTACCGCAGAATATGCATAAAGTATTATCATTACTACTCCGATAAGGAATACTATTGCTGCAATTGATCGTTCATGTTTTTGAAGTTTATCCAGTAATCCCTTCATCACTTATATCCTTTCATCTGGAATTAGCTTAAACTACTGTCTTTAGATTCCTTAATTTTTTCCGGTGCTTTTGCTGAAGGTGTAATCTCTTGTTCTCCAATTCCCTCAGTGCTTTCCGGTGTGAACAATATTTTTATTGTCTGTAACATTATACGCAAATCAAGCAGTAAAGAGTACTGTTCAATATACATAAGATCAAGTTTAAGTTTGTCATATGGGGTTGTATTGTATTTTCCCAAAACCTGAGCGTAGCCTGTAAGACCGGCTTTAACTTTAAGACGATAAGCAAACTCAGGCATATGACGTTCGTACTCCTTAGCAATCTCAGGTCTTTCAGGTCTTGGACCTACAAACGACATATCTCCCTTTAACACATTCAAAAACTGAGGTATCTCGTCAAATCTCACCTTTCTCATGAATCTTCCGATAGGAGTTATTCTATCATCTTTCTCAGATGCAAGCCTTGCCTTTCCGTCACCCTCTGCATTTTCTACCATGCTTCTGAATTTATAGACATAAAACTCCTTGCCGTCACGAGTGAGTCTAACCTGCTTATAAAAAACAGGACCGTGATCATAGAGCTTGATCAGCAATGCGCACACAAGCATTATCGGTGAGGACAATATGACACAAATAAGGCTGAAAACTATATCAATTGTTCTCTTGATAATCTTTTCTTCAAAAGTAAATCCTATGTTTCTTGAAAGATAAAGAGGAGTGTCAAAAATGTGGATTTCATCACAGCCCTTTAAAATGATGTCAGATATTTTAGGGTTAATATATGTTCTTATAGACTTTTCATAAGCATATTTCAACAGCTTATTTCTTATGTCCGCAGGAATATCACATATAATAAGTCCGTCAAAGCCAACTATTTTTTCTTTTATCTCCTCAAGCGGAGCGCTTATACTGATAGATGAACAAATAATATACTTGTCCACTCTCATACTCATTTTCTGTATAAGATCCCTTGCGGCTGTGCTTCCGTACACTATTATCATTTTTTTCGGAGGGTAGATATGTGCATAAACCTTTTTGGAAACAATGCACCATATTATTGCCGTCGCAATGTCAAACATTGTAAGTCCAATCATTGGAAGAAGCGAAAGAAAGCCTCGTCTTATCAAGCTTATCATAAAGTATATCACAAAATTTGACATCAAAATAGCAAGCACCTGTGAAAGCACAAGTCCGGAAATTTTCAACGAACCTACCTTATAAGCATTCACAAGCCTTGAGAAAACCACATATATAACCATATATATGAGCATTAAAAGAACATTACCCCTTCTCCACAAGGTATCCGTTCTAAGCTCCGGGGAATAGTTAAAATAGTTTTGCCACACGGAATTAAAAGCAACGCCCAAAACGATGACAATGACAAGAGCAAACATGAACATCATCATGCGTTTAAATTGTTCTTTATTTTTCAAGTTTGGTATTACCACCTTTCTCATAAACGAAAACGAAGAGTAATAGTTCTTTGAAAATACTTGCTGAATCCGATTATTTTATTTCATATTCGCAAAAACATGTTAACTCTAAAAAATAAATACATTTTCATTAGTATACCACAATCTTCTTCTTTTTTCAAGTTATATTTTCATCGTCAAATTAACTCTGCTAGCCCCTTCTATTGCTAAATCTTTGTCTCAAAATATTACTTAGTATGATTTGTTCTCATTGACAAAATATATGTTATATTGTAAAATGTATTTATATGATTAAAGACAATGGTTTCAACAATAGGTTTACGCCTGCCAGCAAATGTGTCAATCCGTCGTCTTAGAAACGACGGACATCTTGTATAAATTATAGGTGAAATAAATTTATGGATATGGATTTTTTAAGAAAGAATTTGCCGCCGTACAGCGTTTTGATGTCTGTATATGTCAAGGAAAAACCGGCGAATTTGTCAGAAAGCTTAGCTAGTATCTTTGAGCAAACCGTACCTCCTGACGAGCTTGTGCTTGTCTGTGACGGAAAGCTTACGGACGAGCTTAACGTCATTATAAAGGCATTTGAAAGCGAATACAGCGAAATCTTTCGTTCAGTAAGGCTTCTTGAAAATGTCGGAACCGGTATGGCAGCGAACGAAGGCATCAAGGCTTGCCGAAATGAGCTTATCGCCAAAATGGATTCCGATGATATTTGCGTTCCTGATAGATTTCAACGTCAGCTTATGATGTTTTTAAAAAATCCAAAGCTTGACATGGTTGGAGGATATATCGAAGAGTTTGATGATGATACGAGAAAGCCTATTGCTGTTAAAAAAACTCCGATCAGCCATGAAGAAATTTTAAAATACGCTAAGAGAAGAAGTCCGTTTAACAACCAGACGTTGATCTATCGCAAATCATTTGCCCAAAAAGTTGGCGGATACACCAACATAAAGCGTTGTGAGGATTATGAGTTTATAACAAAAATGCTCATGGCAGGGGCAATAGGTGAAAATCTGCCTGAGGTTTTAGTTCAATATCGTGTTACCAAGGATAACTACAAGCGCAGAAAGAACTGGGCTAACACCAAAAGCTTTATAAAGGTTCGCTGGGGACTTCACAAATCAGGCTTTTCATCTCTTTGGGACTTTTTTGTGCCTGCTGCGGCACAGCTTATACTTTTTATTATGCCCGAAAAATTTACAAGCTGGGCATACGGTAAATTCTTACGATAAATTTTATTTGACCTGCTCTATATCTTTCTTTTAAGCCTAAAATTAGATCATCGTTGATTCTCAGTTGCAAACCTACACTTTAACTGACCTGCTCTGCAACTTTCTTTTAAGTCTAAAATTAGAGCATCGTTTGCTCTTAGTTGCAAACCTAAGCTTTAACTGACCTGCTCTCAAACTTTCTTTTAAATCTAAAAGTAGAGCATCGTTGATTCTCAGTTGCAAACCTAAGCTTTAACTGACCTGCTCTGCAACTTCCTTTTAAG
The DNA here is from genome assembly GCA_902489475.1 of uncultured Oscillospiraceae bacterium. Lineage (GTDB taxonomy): Bacteria > Bacillota > Clostridia > Oscillospirales > Ruminococcaceae > UMGS1601. The sequence continues at coordinate 14,798 of CABUAH010000004.1, forward strand.
TCTAAAATTAGAGCATGGTTGATTCTCAGTTGCAAACCTTCACTTTAACTGACCTGCTCTGAAACTTTCTTTTAAGCCTAAAAGTAGAGCATGGTTGATTCTCAGTTGTAAACCCAGGCTTTAACTGACCTGCTCTGAAACTTTCTTTTTAAGTCTAGAATTAGAGCATCGTTTGCTCTTAGTTGTAAGTCTATGATTTATTCGACCTGCTGTTTTTTAACGGCAGGTTTTTATTTTTTAAAAAAGAATAAATATAAAATATACTTCATATAAAAAACGGCGAAGGAAAATTCCTCCGCCGTTTAATCATATCTGCGATTTAATCGTCATTACTTCTCACTGTCATTGTAAAGCTTAGCAAGACGCTTGAGATAATCATATCTGTCAGCCGCATTCTTTACAGCGCTGTCGAAGAGCTTCTCAGCTCTTTCAGGATTCTGACGAGCAAGAGCGTTATATCTAACCTCTCCCATGATGAAGTCCTTATAATCCTTAGTAGGAGCCTTAGAATCAAGGATAAACGGATCCTTGCCCTCCTTCTTAAGATCAGGATTAAATCTGTAGAGGTGCCAATAACCCGACTCAACTGCCTTCTTCTCCTCAGTCTGAGCAATGCTCATACCGCCCTTGATACCATGGTTGATACATGGAGCGTAAGCGATGATAAGAGATGGTCCGTTGTAAGCCTCAGCCTCAGAGATAGCCTTGATACACTGATTGTAATCTGCACCCATAGCGATATGAGCAACATATACATATCCGTATGTCATAGCGATTCCTGCCAAGTCTTTCTTCTTAACTTCCTTACCTGCTGCAGCGAACTGAGCGATAGCACCTGTTGGTGTAGACTTAGAAGACTGTCCGCCTGTATTTGAGTAAACCTCTGTATCGAATACGAAGATATTCACATCCTCGCCCTGTGCGATAACGTGGTCAAGTCCTGAGAAGCCAATGTCGTATGCCCATCCGTCTCCTCCGAATACCCACATAGATTTCTTTCTCAAGTAATCTGCGTCCTTAAGTATTTCCTCAGCAGCCTTTGTCTTGCTCTTCTTGAGAGCTGCGATAAGCTCATCTGTTGCTGCACTGTTAGCAGCTCCGTTGTCTACTGTTGAGAGGTATCCCTCGATAGCCTTCTTAAGAGAAGCTGTCTTTGTTGACTTCTGAAGGTCTAAAATCTTAGCAATGGTTCTCTGTCTGATAGTATTCTGTGCAAGGAACATTCCGTAACCGTACTCAGCGTTATCCTCGAAGAGTGAGTTTGCCCAAGCAGGTCCCTTTCCGTCCTTATTTACAGTATACGGTGTTGTAGGTGCTGATCCGCCCCAGATTGAAGAACATCCTGTAGCGTTAGCGATATACATTCTGTCACCAAAGAGCTGAGTAATAAGCTTAGCATATGGAGTTTCTCCGCATCCTGCACAAGCGCCTGAGAATTCGAGAAGCGGCTGCTTGAACTGCGAACCCTTAACGGTTGTTTCCTTAAACTTCTCCAAAACATCCTTCTTCTCAGGAAGTGTAAGAGCATAGTTGAATACTTCCTGCTCAGCGAGCTGTGTTTCAAGCGGCATCATGTTAAGAGCCTTGTTACCCTTCTTACCCGGACATACATTTACACAAGAACCGCATCCTGTACAGTCAAGTGCAGACATTGTCATTACGAAGTTATATCCCGGCATACCTGTCATAGGCTTTGCCTTTTCCTGAGCAAGCTTCGGAGCTTTAGCAAGCTCTTCGTCTGTCATTACAGCAGGTCTGATTACTGCGTGAGGACAAACGTATGAACAGAAGTTACACTGAATACAGTTATCACTGTTCCAGCAAGGAACGTCAACAGCAATTCCTCTCTTCTCAAATGCAGCAGATCCCTGTGGGAATGTACCGTCTGCCATATCCTTGAATGTAGATACAGGGAGCTTATCACCCTCCTGAGCATTGCAAGGAATAAGTATATCATTTACAAACTTCTGTAAGTTCTTATCTGCGATCTTAACAGCCTTCTGACCCATCTTAGTGTCCTTAGCTGTTTTCCATGAATCAGGAACCTTAACCTCAACAACCTGCTCACATCCGGCATCAATAGCGTCATGATTCATCTTAACGATAGCCTCACCCTTCTTAGAGTAAGAAGCTGTAGCTGCGTCCTTCATGTACTTGATAGCATCTTCCATAGGAATGATACCTGAAAGCTTAAAGAAAGCAGACTGTAAAACTGTATTAATTCTGTTTCCGAGTCCGATTTCTTTACCAATCTTAACACCGTTAATGATATAGAACTTGATATTGTTCTCTGCAATATATCTCTTAACCTGTCCCGGAAGGTGCTTTTCAAGGCCCTTTTCATCCCACTGAGTGTTCAAAAGGAATGTTCCGCCCGGCTTAATGTCGTTTACGATGTTGTACTTAGTGATATATGACTCGTTGTGGCAAGCAACAAAGTCAGCCTGATTGATTAGGTAAGTTGACTTAATAGGAGTTTTACCGAATCTTAGGTGAGAAACTGTTACACCGCCCGACTTCTTAGAGTCGTAAGCAAAATATGCCTGAGCATAAAGATCTGTATGATCTCCGATGATTTTGATTGAGTTCTTGTTAGCGCCTACTGTACCGTCTGCTCCAAGTCCCCAGAACTTACAAGAAGTTGTTCCTGCAGGTGCAGTATCAAGCTTGTCTTCAGTTTCGAGAGAAAGATAAGTTACATCATCATCGATACCAATCGTAAATCTTGGCTTATAGTTTTCTTTCCAATCAGCGTTCCAGTAAACAGCCTTGATCTGTGCAGGAGTTGTATCCTTAGAACCAAGTCCGTATCTACCGGATGCGATAGTTACATCATGGAACTGTGTTCCCTTGAGTGCTGCAACTACGTCAAGATAAAGCGGCTCGCCAAGTGATCCAGGCTCCTTAGTTCTGTCAAGAACAGAAATCTGTGTAACAGAATCAGGAATAGCCTCAACAAACTTAGAAGCAACAAACGGTCTGTAAAGACGAACCTTTACAAGTCCAAGCTCTGCTCCCTCAGCGTTAAGTGCATCAATAGTTTCTTCAATAGTGTCACAAACAGATCCCATTGCAACAATAATGTGCTTAGCCTGTGGATGTCCGTAATAGTTAAAGAGCTTATAATCAGTTCCGATCTTTTTGTTGACCTTATCCATGTATTCTTCAACAACATTAGGAATCTCATCATAATACTTGTTGCAAGCTTCTCTAGCCTGGAAGAATATATCAGGGTTCTGAGCTGTACCACGAAGTGATGGATGCTCAGGATTGATAGCTCTGTCTCTGAACTCCTGAATAGCCTTCTTGTCAACCATTTCTTCTACGTCAGCCTTGTCCCATGTTTCAATCTTCTGAATCTCATGAGATGTTCTGAATCCGTCAAAGAAATGAATGAACGGAACTCTTCCCTTGATTGTAGCAAGATGTGCTACAGTACCGAGGTCCATAACCTCCTGTGGGTTTGTTGAACAAAGCATTGCAAATCCTGTCTGACGGCAAGCATATACGTCAGAGTGATCTCCGAAAATGTTAAGAGCGTGAGAAGCTACACATCTTGCAGATACATGAATAACGCAAGGAAGCAATTCTCCTGCGATCTTATACATATTTGGGATCATAAGCAAAAGTCCCTGTGAAGCTGTATAAGTCGTTGTAAGCGCACCTGCTGACAAAGAGCCGTGTACAGTACCCGAAGCTCCTGCCTCAGACTGCATCTCAGCTACCTTTACAGGTGTTCCGAAAATGTTTGTCTGTCCCTTAGCAGACCACTGATCAGTTACCTCCGCCATAACAGATGACGGTGTGATAGGATAGATAGCAGCTACTTCAGTAAACGGATATGACGCCCATGCAGCAGCATTGTTACCATCCATGGTTTTCATTTTTCTAGCCATTTTTATCCTCCTTGGAAATGATATTTAACTACATAAAAAATCGGCAAATCCCCTTTGTTTACCAAAGGCAACGCCTTGCATTATGTTCCTATTTATTTTATCACAAGTTATTTAATTTGTAAAGCGCAAAACTAAAATTTTTACCGTATTTTCTATATAACAACCGCAGCCCGTCATACAAACGAACTGCGGTTTGATTAATTTTAATTAATTTATTTTTATTATCGGCTGCTAAATTCCCAAAAGCTCATAAAACTCACTTACAAACTCTTCGTCCAACAAATAGTTCCCGTCATTACTTCCTTGAACGGAAAAATTTTCTACATTGTTCTTAGGTTTTCCTAGATATATCCTGTAATATTCACCGTTTGCAACCTTTAAATTTACACGCCAATTAGTGCTTCCGTTTGCACGTTCTCTCTCGCTGTAATCTATCTGTTCACACTCTAAGGCGTTTCTCAACATATTATATATCTTTACCTTTGCATCCGGATCAGTTATCTCTTTAAAATCACGAACATTAGGATTTATACTGTCCTTTGATTCGACCTTTATATCATCAGCCGAAACGTCAAAGGTTTTATTGCCGGGAGTTTGCACCTCAAGCTTTGCCTGCTCCGACTCAGCACTGCTTTCCTGTGTTGATGTATTACCGTCCGAATTTTGAGAATCTGTATTACCGTCTGAATCGCAAGCGCATAAGCAAAGCATAAGGCTGCCAATTAAAATTAGTACGCTTAAAAACTTTTTCATAGGATTACCCCCTTATTGCGGATTGATAAATAACAGTCCTTCAACATATTTATTATTTATTATAACTTCAGGATTGCCCCAGCCGTCATCCATAACACATTCGTATATGATATTACCATTGTAATTAACTGTTCGGTAACCTATACCAATACCCCAATGTTCACCGTACTTTGGATGATTGGTTGTATCAATCAACGCCGGAATATCATTGTTGATACTTGTTTTGTAATTATTATACGATGTTGTTGACAAAGGATTATACTGCACTTTGTATGTATATCTGTTCTTTGTCGCAAAAGAACTGAGTCCAATAACCATTTGTGACGGAGTGGTTCCGTAATTTTTCGTACTATGTGGAATGATGTCTAGTAAGGACAAATACAAGTAATATGGATTGCTTAAGTAGAACGTGGGAAGTCCAATGCCAAAAACAGCTTGTAAATATGCTAAATCAGCTGTAGCAGCTAATTGCCCGCAAGAACCATTATCAGTATTCCAGCTAGCTTGATAATAGCTTACTTCACCATCTATTTTTTTCATAGATGTTGTAAGCGAAAGTGGTGATATTATCGATTCCTGATTTGAAAATTCATTCTGAGATACTTTATTTTCAAAATATTGTGAAGTGTAAAAATCATTAATTGATAATAATTCTCCGGAACACAAATCACGATAATCTCCATTATCTTTCGTATAATAACTTAAAGGACCTCCGTAATACAACGTTGGCTCAACATCTTTATATCTTGATACACCTTTGCTTGAATATTCCACTATATCATAATCTTTATCATATATTATGTAACAATTAGTTCCCTCAGAACAATATCCAAACAATTCACCATCAGGACTATACAGCGGACGAGGTGTGTGCAAGCCGTTAAGTCCTACAATATCAGCGAATTCCTTTATCTCTTCCGGTACATTCGCACTTACATCAACCGCACATACAGAAACCGTCGCTGAAAACAACATTACAGCAGCTGTACATACACCAAAAAGCTTTTTAGTAAACATATATATTCCTCCCAACGTTAAATGACCACGTTTTTATATCTATATTTTACCATAAATATTCTCAAATTACTATATACATTGTTTACAAATTTCACTATCAAATTTTGTATGCATTTTCTCGTTTTATGTCGATTTATAGAGAAATAACAAAAAAGAACGGAAGAAAAATCTTCCGTTCTCATAGCTTTTAGTATTAATGTAATTACTTAAGCTCAACAGTAGCGCCTGCGTCCTCAAGCTTTGTCTTGATTTCCTCAGCCTCTGCCTTCGGGCAAGCTTCCTTAATAGCCTTAGGTGCAGATTCAACAAGCTCCTTAGACTCCTTAAGTCCAAGACCTGTGATCTCCTTAACTGCCTTGATAACAGCCATCTTAGCGTCACCGAATGAAGCGAGAATTACGTCAAAATCAGTCTTCTCAGCCTCTCCGCCTGCAGCAGCACCTGCAGCAGGAGCAGCAGCAACAGCAGCTGTTACACCGAACTCGTCCTGAATTGCCTCAACAAGCTCTGCGAGCTCAAGAACTGACAATTCCTTAATATCTTCTACAAACTTTAAAATCTTCTCTGAAGCCATGATAATTTCTCCTTTTAATTTTTAATTTCGGGTTTAACCCGCTTTTAATGATTTAGGAAACATAAAAAAACTTATGCAACCTCGCCCTCCTTGCTGTCGTGAACAGCCTTGAGTATTGCAGCAAGACCTGTGATAGGACCCTGAAGCGAACCAACAAGCTGTGCAAGCAAAACATCCTTCGGCGGAATCTTTGAAAGTGCAGTAACACCTGCTTCGTCATAAATCTCAGTACCGATAAATCCTGCTTTGAGGTTAAACTTATCGTCATGCTCTCCTGCGAACTTTCCGAGAATTCTTGCAGGAGCTGTCTGATCATCGTTAGAGATAGCGATAGCTGTTGTTCCCTCTAAAACGCTTGTAAGTTCATCAAGACCTGCATTTTTAAGAGCAAAACGAAGCATTGAGTTCTTTTCTACTGTGTATACAACTCCTGCCTCTCTAAGCTCTTTACGAAGCTTTGTGTCCTCTTCAACAGTAATTCCTCTGTAATCAACGAGTACACCTGCAGCTGAATTCTTAATAGCATCTGCTAAAGCTGCAACCTTTTCCTGCTTTGCAAGCAATATCTTCTCACTTGGCATATTTTTCACCTCACCAGATAAAGAATTAATCCGTATCTTATGAAAAAAATCTCTTTTCATCCAAAGACGAAAAGAGATAAACAAAGTCATAATTTTACTTTGCATCATCCTCGGCAGGGCTTCCGTTTTTAAACCGCCTGCTGTCTTTAGATACGAATGCTTTATTATTATATCAAACGCCCGACTTCTTGTCAAGCATTTTTTACTATTTTTTTCTTAATTTGTCTGTCGAAACAGAAAACAATCCCTTCTCTTTAAATAAGAGTCTTTTTACAACACTAAATTACGGTGAAACATAGTTTTCAGGATTCATTGCTATTCCGTTTTGTCTTACTTCAAAGTGAAGGTGGTTTCCGGTTGAAAATCCTGTAGTGCCAACATATCCTAATGTTTCTCCCTGCTCTACTGTCTGTCCGACTGTTACTATACAATTTTTCATGTGTCCGTAAAGCGTCATATATCCGTTTCCGTGATCAACGATACAGTATCTTCCGTATCCGCCGCCGCATCCGCAGCTACCGTTTTTGCCCCAGTTGTGCGGACAGGTATTTTCTGCGACAACAACTGTTCCTGCGTCCGAAGCGACTATCTGAGATCCGCCGATTCCGCCATCGGAAATATCAATTCCCGCGTGATATGCACCCCATCTCATGCCTACGCCGTAAGTAATTACATAGTGACCCGGAACCGGCCAGATAAAGTTACCGGATGTTCCCGTCGTATAGTCGGTATCATTTGAAGTGTCATAACTATTATTGCTGTTCATCTCAGCAAGACGTCTTGCTTCCTCTTCAGCAGCCTTTCTTCTTGCCTCCGCTTCCTCATAAAGCTTATTCCACATTGCCTGAGCTTTTTCCTCTCGCTCGGCATAAGCTTCCTTTTGCGCTTCATGAGCCTGTCTATCCGCTTCAAGAGCTTCTAAATGAGCTTTACTCTGTGCAACTAACAACGACAGCTTATCCATCTGTGTCTGCTGTTCTGCTTTCTTCTTGTTATATGCATCTTTTTGAGCCTCAAGCTCAGTTTTCTGCTTTTCAACCTCAGTTTTCTTTGTTTCTAAAGCTTTCTTTGCTTCTTCAAGTTCGTTTTTCTTTTCAACAAGATTGTCTATCGCCTGATCATCATGAGCAGCAACTCTTTTTACAAGCTCTGCTTTCATGAGAGCGTCATAAAAATCTTTTGAACCGAGCAATATAGATATGTAAGAATCATCGCCTGCTACATACATTGATCTCAGTCTTGTTTTAAAGTTAGCAATATCCGTTTCAATCTCCGCTTGCTTTTGATCTATTGTTTTTTGAGTTTCATCTATCTGTTCATTGAGCTTATCGATGTTCGCCTGAACCTTGTCTAAGCTTTTTCTGATTTCGCCGATCATCTTGCTGTACTCATAAATTGTCGCTTGAACTGTTTCAATTTGAGATTCGATCGCCTCTTGGTTTTCCTCTTCTTTTTTTATGTCGTCTTCGGTGTCGGCAATCTTCTGATCAAATTCCTCCTGCTTTTGCTGGTACTCTTCAATCTGCTTCTCATAGTCCTCCATTGTGTTTTCTGCACTTGTAACGATTGGCTCGCTTCGGTCAGATCCGAATGAAGAGCTTATAGTGACAGCCGATACAAACGCCGTGGCTATAACCAGAACCCTCTTTGAAACATTAAAAACCTTTGCTTTATTTATCATTCTAAACCTTGCCTTTCAACATTTAAAAGAACACTTTTACCTAATCAACCATATAAACACATATGCCAAACGACAAGCCACAAGAGCCTGTCGTCGTTGATGTCTTTTTTAAACCTTTACATATTTTCTCGTGCTTATTATAGTACCTATTGCGCCTATTACACCGCCCGCAAGAACATATCCGCCTAAAACATACCAAATAATGTCCTTAAATCCGTAAAGCGATCTTACTCCGAGAATGCTTAGTATTTGTCCGTTTTCATTTAATATGTCGCCGATTCCCTTGTATACAAACATTGTAAGGAAAAATGCTGCAACCGCCGCAAGTATACCTACAAGCATTCCTTCGATAAAGAACGGTATGTTGATAAACTTATTTGTTGCTCCGACATATTTCATGATATTTATTTCTTTTCTTCTCGCATATACGCTCGTTCTGGTTGTGTTAGAAATTATAACAAGCGAAACAACCGCAAGCGCCGCAATAAGTGCAACCGCAACTACCGAGAAGATATTTCTGATACTCAGAAGTACATCCGCAAACTCCGTAGGTGCAAGCACCTTTTCAACATTTTCAATATCTGTTATCTGATTTGTTGTGTCCGTAAGCTTTTCAATATCAGATACAGTAACCCTGTATGTATCAGGCAAAGGATTGTCGTCAGCCGCATACTTAAATACTTCCTGCTGCTCTTCGGTCATATCCTTAACCATATTCTCCCAAGCTTCATCTCTTGAGTAAAAAACAGATTTCTCAATGTTTGACAGACCCTCTATGCTGTTTCCGACAGCCTCAATTCCCTTGTCATCGGTTCCGTCCATAACGATTACTACGATCTCGTTTTTACCTTCAACTCCGCTTATTACCTTGTTTAGATTAATTGCTGCTAAAATACATATTCCAACCAACAGCAGCGATACAAGCATTATACAAAACGATGCAAAGCTCATCATTTTGTTTTTCCAAACGCTTTTAAATCCCTGCCCGGTAAGATATTTAACACTACTGAACCTCATTTGCTCCTCCTATCACCTCATCGAACACAATATCACCGGCATTTATATTGATAATTCTTCCGCCGAAATGACGCACAATGTCATGCTCGTGCGTAACCATTAATACTGTCGTTCCGCATTCGTTGATGCCCTTTAAAAGCTCAACGATTTCGTATGAAAGAGCAGGATCTATGTTTCCTGTAGGCTCGTCAGCAATAATAAGCTGAGGGTCGTTTACCAAAGCTCTTGCGAGCGCAACTCTCTGCTGTTCTCCGCCCGAAAGCTCGTCCGGATAAGACTTTGCCTTATGAGCAAGCCCAACAAGGCTTATAACATACGGTACTCTGCTTGAAATGTATTTCGCAGGAGCGTCTATTACTCTTAAAACGAACGCCACGTTTTCGTACACGGTCATTGTAGGAATAAGTCTGAAGTCCTGAAATACTATTCCGAGAGTTCTTCTCAAATTCGGAATTTTTCTTCTTCTTAATTTTTTGAGATTAAATCCGTTAACAATAACAGTTCCCTCTGTTGCATCAATTTCTTTTAGTATCAGCTTGATAAGCGTTGATTTTCCGGCTCCCGAAGAACCAACAACAAAAGCGAAATCTCCGTCATTGATTTTTAAATTTATATTGTGTAAAGCGTCTACTCCGCTCGAATATGTAACTGATACGTCTTTAAATTCTATCAAAATTACACCGCCTTTAAATTTTGTTGCCCCTTTTAAATCTGAGCAAGCTCTACTTTGCTCGCAAGGATCAAAGCTTGCGACAGATTGCAACCTGCGCCGGGAGCGTTAGCTCCTCAGAATTTCAGTGAGATATTAAATTTACACTGAATTTCTGAAATGTAACCCGCCGCCTTAGAGGCAGGGGACATCTGCGCTTAGGTTATATCTCTTAAAATCCTATATTTTGCTAAAACTTAACCGGGTTTGCAGATAAATATTTCTTAACCATAAGTGCAATCTTAAATATTATTGCATGGTCAAACTCTCTTAAATCAAGTCCGGTAAGCTTCTTTATCTTTTCAAGTCTGTAAACAAGAGTGTTTCTATGAACAAAAAGCTTTCGTGATGTTTCCGAGACGTTAAGGTTGTTTTCAAAAAACTTTTGAATCGTGAAAAGCGTTTCATGGTCAAGCGATTCGATAGATCCCTTTTTGAAAACCTCTTTTAAAAATGTTTCACAAAGCGTTGTCGGAAGGTGATAAATAAGTCTTGCAATTCCAAGATTGTCATAAGATATGATTACCTTGTCAGTATCAAATACCTTACCAACCTCAAGCGCTATCTGAGCCTCTTTAAATGAAGCCGCAAGATCCTTAACGCCCTCAACAACTGTTCCGATTCCCACGTTAACTCTTGTGTAAAATTCAGAGCTTAGCGTATCCGAAATGCTTCTTGCAAGTTTCTTCAAATCATTAGAATCTACGTTTGACTTTACCTCCTTTATCAAAACTATATCGCTTTCGGTAATTGTGAAAACGAAGTCCTTGTTTTTATCAGGGAATAAATTTTGAATAACGTCAAGAGCAGATACCTCATTTGCGGAAATTATTCTTATTAAAAATGCAACACGTGAAACTTCCGAATTGAAATGAAGCTCCCTCGCCTTGATAAGAATATCTCCCGGCAAAACATTGTCAAGCACTACGTTTTTGATAAAATTGTTTCTGTCGTATTTCTCGTCGTAGTACTGCTTTATGCTTGAAAGACAAACTCCGAGAATGTTTGCATATTTTGCTGCGACCTCATCAGTACCCTCAACAAAAACTGCATAATCAGCCTTTGCATGGCCGGAAAACGGCTTATAGGTATATCCGTCACGTACAAACATATCGTTCGCATCCGTCAAATCTATCGACACATATTCGTTAACCGTTCCCACTAAAGAAAGTTCGGAGCAAGCAACGATAGTTGCAGTATCGTCAATAACTCCAAAAACGCAGTCGATTGAATCCCTCATCTGATGAACAACACTCTGGAACAATCTAGTAGACATCTTATCTAACCTCTTTTTCTTTATATTTTAAGTAAAGCATAAAGCCTTCTGCTGTCAAAGCTGCCTCATATTCTGACAGCCCCCGATATATTACAAATTGTAACACATTTTAAAAGCTTTTGTGTTAATAAAATATGAACACCTCACATTTACGCCCCTTTTTTGAACACTTTTCACAAACACAACCGAGTTTTTGATGTTACCAAATTGTAACAACTAAATATTAAAAATACTACCTACTAAAATATTCCTAAAATTCATAAAACTGCAATAAAAAAGACCGAGGAAATACTCCTCGGTCAGCCATGCAAAACAATAGACTATAACTATTAATCCTCGAATCCGCCCTCAACAAGATCAACAAGACCGTCAACAGCCTCCTGCTCATCAGTTCCGTCAGCGATAATTCTTATTGAAGTTCCTCCGACAATACCAAGCGACAAGATTCCGAGAAGGCTCTTAGCGTTTACTCTTCTTTCTTCCTTTTCAATCCAAATAGAAGACTTAAACTCATTTGCTTTCTGAATGAAAAAAGTTGCCGGACGAGCATGTAATCCAACCTGATTTTGTACAACTACATCTTTAACGAACATAAACAATCTCTCCATTTCTATCCAAAACATAATGATAATTGGTTATAAAATAATTATACTCTTAAATTTGCCAAAGTCAACAAAAATAACAACCTAACCGATAATTTTCTGCTAATTGATTATCTAGCGAGTTTTCAAGGACTTAGGATTTGTATAAAATTACTAAAATAATCTGCATCATTACCGCATAATAAACAAAAACTTTTAACACCGATATTAATCGCATTAAACCGATTGGTTATTTTTCCCCTTTTTTCGACACAAAGTCCTCTAAAATCAGCTTATCTTCCTTGCTTAAATCATAGCTTTCAATCAAGTCATGCCGCTTTTCAAAGGTGCGTATCAGCGACTGGGTATGGCGCCATTTTTTTATATTTTCATGATGACCCGAAAGCAAAATCTCAGGTGTTTTTTTACCTCTCCAAACCTCCGGACGTGTATACTGAGGGTACTCCAAAAGCCCCGAATAATGGCTTTCGTCCATATAGCAGTCAGGACGAGATAAGACTCCGTCTATCATCCTCACAACGGCGTCTGTTATACAAAGCGCCGGAAGCTCACCGCCCGTCAAAACGAAATCGCCTATAGAGATTTCCTCGTCGATGATCTCTTCGATCACACGCTCATCAACACCTTCATAATGACCGCAGAGAATAATCAAATCCTTCCCCTTTGAAAGCTCAATTGCTTTCTTCTGCGAAAAAGGTTTGCCGGCAGGGGTTACAAAAATAGTATGGACATCCCTCTCACCCTTTATAGCAAGAAAACACTTGTATATAGGCTCTGCCTGCATAAGCATTCCCTGCCGCTCGCTGTATGGGGTATCGTCAACACGTCGGTGCTTATCCTCGGTATAATCTCTTATATTATGACAAAATACCTCAAAAAGTCCTTTTTCTCTCGCTCTTCCGACAATGCTTTCTCTAAGGTAGCTCTCCATCATTTCCGGAAACAACGTCATTATGTCAATCCTCATCAAAAAGCCCCCTGAGCGGTGTGATTTTCATGATTCCTGTTTCAATATCGGTTGATCTAACGACGTCAGCTATTGCCGGAACATAATACATTCTTTCATCCTGCGACTTGATGTGATAAACATCGTTTGCGCCCGTTTGAGTAACATCGGTTATAACGCCGTAGCTTTTTCCGGTATCAAAATCCAAGACCTCCATACCTATCAGATCGGCAATAAAGTATGTGTTTTCAGGAAGCTTCAAGCTATTTCTGTCCACATATAAAATCTTATTTCTAAGCGACTGTGCCTCCTCAACCGTATTTATGCCCTCAAGCTTTATTATTGCCATGTTCTTTTGAACTCTCGCTTTTTTAACCTTAACCTTTTTCTCGCCATTAGAAAAATAAAGCGTTTTGTGAGCGCAGAGTTCCTCCGGACTATCACACCAAGGTTCGACCTTTACATCCCCTGCAAGACCGTGAACACTTGTTATTTTTCCAATCTCCAAGTAATTTTCCATTTATATCTTCCTCACATTCATCCCTTAGCCGCTAAGGCATCGGTGACATCTTATCTAAGTTTAAATCGGAGCAACGCTCTGCTTTGCTTGCAAGCAGCAGAGCTTGTGACCGATTGCAACCAGCGCCTGGAGCGTTAGCTCCTCAGAATTTCAGTGGGAGATTCAATAAGGGGCGCAGCCCCGTCATTTAACAAGTGAACGAGGGGCGAAGCCGCTTAGTCTTTCAGTAGGGGATTTAAACCCCTACTGAAAGACGTAGATGACCGCCGCCTAAGAAACGGGGCATCCGTTCACGGTTATTATTTCCACTGAAATTCTGAAATGGAACCCGCCGCCTTAGAGGCGGGGGACATCTGCGCTTAGGTTATATTTTGCGCCTTGAAAAGTGTTCCTTTTCGCCATTGTCTTATCTATCTCATTCATAACACAGAATTTTTTAAGACTCCAAAGCGGAGAAACAAGCGTTTCCTTTTTCCCATCGCCTGTCACTCTTTCAACAACAATATCAGGCGGCAGTATTTCTAGCTGATCGCAAACAGTTTGCGTATATTCCTCCAACGTCATCTCATTAAATTCTCCGTTCAAAAATTCCTCACACATTTTTGTGCCTTTGATAACGTGTAATAGGTGGATTTTAATGCTGTGCGGATGAAGTTTTGCCACTTCACCTGCGGTTTTAAGCATATCCTCCCTGCTTTCTCCGGGAAGTCCGTTTATTATATGAACGCATATGTCAAGCCCACGACTTTTAAGCATATTGTACCCGTCTAAGAACTCGTCAAACGTGTGGCATCTGTTGATTCTCTTTGCCGTAACATCAGATACCGTCTGTAATCCCAGCTCGACTTCCAAATTTGTTACCTTTGATAGCTCTAAAAGCATATCGGCACATTCTTCCGATATACAGTCCGCTCTCGTTGCAACATTTACTCCGACAGCATTTTCAAACATAGCCGCAGAGAAGAAAGCTTCTCGCAAAAAATCTATATCTCCATAGGTATTGCTTCCTGCCTGAAAGTACGGAATATACAAAGCGTCCTGCCATTTCTTATGAAGCTCTTGTCTTACAGCATCAAACTGTTGCCTTATACTTTCATTTGGGTTTCCCGCAAAATCCCCGCTTAGCATTCCCGAACAGAAGGTACAACCCCCTACTCCCTTTTTACCGTCACGGTTAGGGCAGCTAAGATTAAGATTAATAGGGACCTTAAAAACCTTTTTGCCGTATTTATGGCGAAGATAGTAGTTGTGCGTATAGTATCTCTTGTTGTCATCGGAATAAATAAATCCGCTCTTCATAGTTTGTTCCTCTGTTAAAAAGCGTAGGACAGCTTTTAAAAAAGCCCTGCCCCATCCGCTTTTATTTTAAGCCGTTTTTTAGTTTACATATCCCAATCCGTAATGCAGCTTAACACTTATGACATCGTCCTGCTGGATTTCAGAGTTTTCTCTCGCTATAAAACGAATTCCTATTTTTACAGTTCCGTTGATTTTGCTTACATCAAACTCTGCTGTTTCCTTTATCGGATTGACATTTTCTCCAATGTTTTTGTTCCTGTATTCTATATACG
This sequence comes from uncultured Oscillospiraceae bacterium, assembly GCA_902489475.1. Taxonomy (GTDB): domain Bacteria; phylum Bacillota; class Clostridia; order Oscillospirales; family Ruminococcaceae; genus UMGS1601. The sequence continues at coordinate 29,941 of CABUAH010000004.1, forward strand.
GACGGATGAAATATCCGCTCGTCTGTCCCAAAAATTCGTAAGAGAGTAAAATCTGTGAGTAATCCGATACATCAAGCTCATCGTCTATCACAAAATCATAGGTAAGCCTTCCGTTTTCATCACTTGTAAATACAATCTCTTCCAGATCGATTTTTACAGTCGTTGTCGGCTGCGTCTCCTCCTCTTCTGTTGTAGTAGTCGTTTTTGTGCTTTTTGAAGTTTTCTCTGTAGTAGTTGTCGTGGTAGTAGTTGTTGTTTTCTTCGTTGGCGTAGTTGTCCAAAGATTTGTTTGAGGTCCGATATACATACTACCGCGATTTATCTTTTTTGTTGTATTGGACGTTCTTCCGGTGTATTGGGTTGTGGTAGTAGCTTCAGTCGTTGACGCCGCCGTAAGAACATTTATCGGATTTCCGTTTTCATCGACCGGTGTTATGAAATTCTGATGTGAATTATATTTCTTTGCGCCGTAAACATTTGAAAAGAAGCTGTTTACGCTTGCGAGAATTGATTTTCCGGGCAGTGCATTTTCATAGCTTTTTGAAAGATAAGACGTATAACTTCCGTCATAAAATCCCATAACCGTAGGCTTGACTGTTTCATCGTCTGGATCTCCCGTATCTCTCAAAAGTGCAAAGCTAAGTCCTAAGATTAAAATAACAAGTCCTATTACGGACACGTTTATAAAATCAAACTGCCCTCTCTTAGCATCGTCGCCCATTCTTTTAAGAGTGCTGTCAGTTTCAAAAGCTTTTTTATCAGATTTGCTTTCTGCATGAATAGACGCATTTTTCAGCATCTCGTCATAAGACATATTAAATTTTTCTTTTTTATTTTCAGCCATAATAACTACCTTTAATTAATAAACCACCCTTGAAGCTGTACTCATCAAAAGCACCGCCAAAAGTCCTGCTGTTGAAAGAATGCGAACAACTCCGTATGCTCTCTCGCTTTTTGCAGCTGCGTTTTCAATACTGTGCTTGAGCTTATCCTTAAACGGAGTAAGCATAAACACCGCAAAAACAAGCAGAGCGCAATATGCATAAATTTCATCTAAAAGAGCATCCGATATTATTCCCCTTTTAAACATAAGCCCGAACAGCCATGTTTTATATCCCGCAAAATCAGAGAAATAAACTATACTCCATCCAAAGAACAAGACTATGAGCGTGTAAAGCCCCGAAATTACTCTCGGCAGCTTTGCTATAAGCTTTCTAAGCCCCAATGTTTCTATTATTACGAAAAGTCCGAAGTAAAGCCCGAAGATTATATACTGTTTGCCAAAGCCATACCAAAGACCTACCAAAACCGAGCTTGCAAGCGCTGCCGCAAAAGCTGAAAAAGGAGATTTTGAAAGAGGGCTTATGAGAGAATCGTTTACAAACCGCATAAGAGTATGGTTAAACCCAAAAACTGCTCCGCTCACGCCGTTTTTGACCTTTAGCGGAATAAAGTTTTCGTCATATTCAAATCCGTTTAAAAGTCCCAGCCCCAAAGCCATATCAGTATAACCCGAAAACAGAAAATACACCTGTGCCGCAAATGCAGCCATTCCTAAAAGCGCTCCGAAAAACGTCATGTTTGTCACGTCAAGTCCCACATTTTTTACATATCCGAGGGCTGCGGCAATAATACTCGCCTTTCCAAGCCCAACTATAAAACGTGTTATGCCGTCGTTTAGTTTTTTACCTGTTATGGCTCTTGACCTTATCTGATCCTTGATATCGCCGTATCTCACAACAGGACCCGCTAAAAACAAAGTATAGTTTATCATGTAGGTGATAAGGCAAAAGAGATTCCTCTCCGGTCTTATTCTTTGAAACGCTACATCAAAAACATAGCTTAAGCCCCTTACCGAATAAAATGCCATTCCGACAGGTATAACCGTATGCTCCAAGGCAATTGGTGTTGATGCAAATAAAAAGTTATAGTTTACCGTAACGAACAAAGTTATGTTCATTGCCGCCGAAAGCATAACTCCGACAAATTTTACAGCTTTGGATCTCGATCCGGCTAAAAAACCGAATACCCAATCGAATACCACCGACAAGAACAAAAAACATATATAAAACGGCTTTCCCCAACTGAAGAACACAACGCTTGACAAAACCAAAATCAGGTTTTTATACTCGGTGCTTCTGTCGCACATTGTAAGCAAAACCGTTATCGGCAAAAATGCGTATATAAAAATCAAATCCGTATACAGCAATTCTTTAAGCTCCTTAAACTCTATAAATATATTATACTCTTTTATGATACCATAATCGCCGGGTTTGCGCAAGTGCAAAAAAAGTGAAATTGTATAATACAACTTCACTTTTCTGCATATCATATTTGGCTTTATTTTAATTCCTGTAAAAACCGATCTCGTTGCCGTCGGGGTCGGCTATTGTAAACTTTCTCGTTCCCCACGGCGTATCAAATAGAGGCTCGATAACCGTAACTTTGTCTTTTAGCTCCTCCCAAAGCTTGTCCACATCTTCCGGCATAAAGTTATATCGCTCACATGGAATGACCTTTTCAGCGACTCCTATTGCAAAAATTGCTCCGCCGTTATTTTTAAAATGATAATAAACAGGCTCATCCTCCGGAAATCGGCTCTCAACCTCAAAGCCTAAAACCTCTGTATACCATTTGAGCGATCTTTCAAGGTCAGTAACCGCTGCCTTTACATGAGTTAATTTCATTTCCATTTTATAATCTCCATTCCATCTGTTATCCCTTTTAAAAACAACATATTTTTTATAATAAAATCAGATTTCCACCGATTCAAAGCGATTTCCTGCTCCTTATACTCGGTACACCAAGTAAAAGGAATGGGATATGAACCGTCCGGCAGCTGGCTGTCAGCTATAAATTTGCACTCTGTTTTTGCAATCTCCGAGTGGTCCGAATAAAAAATACTGTTCTTGCTACCGATAAAATCAGACGGCATTGAAACATATTCCTTACCCCATTTTTCCGTATCACGGCATATATTAAAGTCCACCTGTTCCTTTAGCTTTGCCGTAAATAAATCCATATCAACTGCCTCGGCTTCTGCTGCGGTAAGATATTCATACAGACATATAAAGCATGCTGTAACGTGCGTTTCGGCAAACGGTGCATTTTTTGAAAACCAATCAACTGCCTCTTTGGCGATCTCAATGCCCTTCTTGTAAAGACTGCTTTCCTTGTCTGCAAATCTAATGATAAATCCGGCGAGATAAGCCGTCGGATTGTATTTAAACTCACTGCCGTTTTGTCCGTATCCCCACCAGATTGCATGAGGATAATCATTGTTGCTCGGCACAACATTAAGCCACTGATTATGTTCTTTATCAAAATCCGCTCCGCTTTCAATGTATTTTAAAATACCACTTATTAACAGGTGGCTATTGTCGGAAAAATCAATTTCACGTAGAATTTCCGCTGCTGCCCAAGTCTGAATAGGGCTGGAATTAGGGTTGCAGCAGTCAGGTTCAAGAGCGTAACCGAATCCTCCGTCATCATTTTGATAATAAGAAAGAGCTTTTAAGACATTTTCCTTTTCGCCGCCCTCGAAATGATACTGAAAACGAGCTAAATCTATGGGTCTTGCATTTCGGTAAATAAATTCTCTTGCTTTTTCAAAAACTGTCATAAAAATACCTATCCCAGTATAAATCTTTTTATTTTCGTTGCTTTTGCGACAGGGTTGAGCTTTAGCACCTGCTCCTTTATCTTTTCATACGCTTCTTCTTGATCGACAGACTTAATTATTACTCCTCTTTTCTCCCAAAAGTTTTCAACTGTTGTAAAAACCGTACTGCTCCAACCGTAAGCGTTTCCGTCCTTCCCGATTTTTTGCGACCGTCCGCAGACGGTTACAAGCATTCTCATTTGCAAATCAGCAAGCGCTCTGTCAAATCTGCTCTTGTTCTCAGCCGAAAATCCTCCGATTCTCTTTATTTCGTGAAGCGGAACTTCTCCTCCTGATTTAATAATCTCGTAGATTGTTTTTTCGGTATTGCTTATTTCTCCGTTTTCGTAAAGCTCTTCAAAATACATTCCTTTTCGCCTTACCGAGAAAAAATAAGGATACCACTCCTCGGTAATATATCCGCTCGTTTTGAAAAAGAACTTTGCATAAGCTATATCGTTTCGTTCCTCAAGAACACGCATACGCCATTCCCATGGATCCGTTTCAGGATTTCCCGTATGCCACTTTACAGGTGTTTCAATATGCTCCTGCTCGCTCCAATCATACGGAATCAAAGCAAATATACCTTTTGAGCTTCCTCCGCCCATTGAAAAACCGCAGTCTAAAAGGTCCCTGCAAAAATCTGAAAAATTTGAAATCATTAAGCATCCCCCCTTTTAAGATAAGTTTACTACCTACAGTCAATTTTGTATTGTAAAAAATCGACATTATTGCACCAAAAACCTTTTCGCTTTCTCCGGAGTCATCAAATGATGCTTCTTGAAGTCATTAATAAGATGCGCCTGATCGAAATAACCGTACTTGTCTACTGCATCAAGAACATTAAAGCTTTTTCCTTTCAAAATATCCTTCCAAAGCAACTGATAGCGTATCAACGACTGAAGACCTTTCGGAGAAATGCCTATATGCTCATTAAAAAGCCTCTCAAGGTGCTTGTTGGATATCGTGGTATATGAACAAATATCCGCAATCCTTGCCGTACCGTTTGAGAAAATCATCTGATAAATCGAATTCATCACACAATCATTTTGTCGCTTTTCATTTTTATGTCTAATTAGTATCTTTTCTGCAAGCTTGATTCTTTCATACGATGAATCTGACTCATACAAAAGCGGTTCAAGCTCTCTTTTTATATAATCAAAATGCACACTTAAGTCAAAACAGCCGTTTTTGCTTTTACATAGGTCCTCATCTGTAAATGATGCCGCTCCCCAAGGATAAAACCGTATAGCAAAGGTCGATATCTTATCATTATTTATGATTTGAGGTGAAAAAAACGCTCTTTCGTTTATTGCACAAAAGCTGCTGTCTATCGTATTTTTTGTGTGATCGATGTTAAAAATAATATCCATGCAGGTATCGGGAATAACCAAAATATCGGTATTTAAAGTTTCGCATGGCTTTGCCGTGCCCCAAAAACAGCGTATATACGGCCTAAGCTCTTCACACGGCTCTATTTCAAAATAAGCTTGCCTATAGGCAGGAGATTCAGCAGTCATTGGCTTGTAAACAGAGTTTAGCAAAAACATAAATCTCACCTCTTCTATCAGAAAATCCCTTGTTTTTATCATATCACATGATTCTTTAAATTACAACAAACAAAAAGCCCAAACCTCATAAGGGTCTGGGCTTTAGGAAATATATTTTACTTCGCCGCATATCTTGCAAGCCATGCGTTGGCAATATCAAGAGCCTCATAAAGGCTTTCCTTTTCCGCTGTTTTGTTAATTCTTTCGTTTGGCGGTAAGCTTTCGTCTGTTGCCATTCTAAACATTCTTACTTTATTTGCAACATCCAAATCTCCAACCTTTTCCGTTCCAAGTATTTGTATCATTACAACATACTCGTCGCTCATATTTCCGTAATATATTTCTTTTCCTTTTCTGACAAGAGGCAGTCCCTTGTATGTGAAAAATTCGCTTTGAGCCATTTTGTTTCCCTCCTTAATTTTATTTTATCGTATTTGATTTAAAAAGTCTGTCATAATCAGTAGGTGTTAGCGTCAACTTCTTCACCGTTTCTGACCTTTTCTATTCCTCCGATAATTGCGTCTATCCATCCGCTTTCGATTCTAAATGATGTTTTACCATTAAGCTTTACAATATATCTTCTATCCGTTTGCTTATAAAACTCCATTTTATCTTTACCGCCGTCTAAAAGATCAATGTCTATCGTAACATCGGCAGTTTTTCCTGCCGGTTCAGTGAAATAGATTTCAGTCGTAGGGCACTGTATCAAAAGCTGGTACCAACCCTTCCAAACCTCAGCATCAACCTCCTTTGAGTTTTCCAATACCTTTTCGATATCCTGATTTCCTTCATCATCCTTTTCGGAAACGGTAATATCATAGGTAATATCAATATCAGAGGTTTTTACCTTTACATCCTTAAGCGTTATGATATTATTTGTTGTCATAAGCCCTGAAATAACATCTGACGGATCAAACGATGCCCATGGTATATTATCGGCTGTGCAGTAGAAAATAACATCTATTCCTTCTACTCCCTCAAGATATACATAATATCCGTCTATCGTTTCGGTGTTTTCTCCATCGCTGTCCTTAACATATTCGCAGTTTCCGACCTTAAGAATATACTCTCCGTCCTTGCATTTTAGGTCTGCAACCGCACTCGGACTTTTCAGTCCGTACTTTTCAAAATCCGCTTCCGTAGGCTTTGCCACAACTGCCCTTTGCGCTGCAAGCCCCCACATTCCATGTGTTACCGCTGACGAATTTGTAACGTCAAGATAGCTGAAAATCGGAGAAGTCATAACCTGCGCCGAAACCATAGCGGTTGTGTCGTCAGGAGCGTTTTTAAATACAATATCATAGTCCTTTGACTTTTGTGTTACCTTAAGAGATGTAAAATAGTTCTCGTCAGCGTCGCTCGGCATCTGTGAAAGCATGGCAAGACTTATAAAATCCTCTTTTGCATAAAAGAAATATGAAAGACTGCTTACGCTCACAGTATAAACCTTGGTAGATCCCGCTTCGCAAACGTAGTAATATCCACTTTCAGGCGACTCATCTCCGATTAAAAAGACCTTTTGTGTGTCCTTTCCGTCATGGTGAAATGTAACGGTAAAATATGAAGCTACCTTATCGAGTCCGTATTTTGACAAATCACTCGCATTCTCTTCAACAACATCCTTTGCCGCCAGTGAACAAAGTGTAGTTGCCACCGAAGTATATATGTTTTGATTTTGGTTAATTCCGGACAATTCCTTAATTTCCCATTCATCGCCGCCAACGGAGGTTTGAACTATTTTTACTTCCCCATTAGAATTGTGAAGCTCAACACTTTTTACATTTGTTTTATCAAGGTCTTCAGCTACGCTGTCGGTAAGAGAAATCTTTGACTCATTCTCATCGGAATCAATCACGCTTGTATTGCTCGATGAGTTGTTGTCTGCTTTCGGTATGAATTTAAGCACTAAAAGCATTGCCCCCAAACACACCGCAGCAACAGCACATATAACAATTCCTTTAACTTTAGAATTCATTTTCTTCTCCGTTTCCTAGAATAACTTATCTAACCGATTATCGGTTCTTTCGTCTTACCCAAACAACAACGCCAATAACAAGAACTATAAGCGGAATAACAAGAATAAATACCCACTTGTATATACTTATCTGTGCATCTGTAAGCTCAAAAAGCTCACCGCCTATCTTTGAAGGCTCAATTGTGATTCCGGAAGTTGTTTTTCCGGTAATCTGGTTTGTAACACTTAAAATCCATTGACTGTTAGCATATTGAGTTGCCTGCAACACCGAATCATCAAGCAAAAATTCAGATCCAAGCACTAAAACTTGGCTATAGCCCTCGGTATTGTCATCGTTAAACACTGCCTTATAGCCGATTGCCGCTGCAAGCTGCTCTCCGCTTGAAACCTTATCCCCTGTGGTCAAATCGGCTTTATAACCTGTTTCAGCGGTTTTTAAAAGCTCAACTGTTTTCTTCATATCCTCTTCGTCATACTTAAGCTTTATAGGCTTTGTATAAAGAGTAGTAAGCATCGCTAAGGACTTATCCTTAATATCCTTTTCATAATCCTCAGCCGAAAAATCAACCATTAAAAGTCCGTTGCTTCCGTGCGACGAATCCGAATCGTACATACAGTAATCCTCGATAATAATTCCATACTCCTCTAAAAGCTCATCAATTTTCGGAGTGTCAGGCTGCTGTACGCTTTCGATATACATTAAGTTTTTCTCAAGCTTTCCATCATTGTTAAGAAAATCGGAAACCTTTTTAACTTCAGCGTCCGTATAATCTACGGTAGGTGCGGCAATTACCGCAATATTCGTGTCCTGAGGAATTTCCTCAGTAGTAATATTAACACTGTCTACCTGATAGCCGTTAGCTTTCATAAGCGTCTGATAATAGTTAAGCGGTACTGCTTCGCCTCTTCCCGTCAAAAGCGTAATTTTGATAGGATTTGAATCGGTTACTACCATTAGAGCCGATGTATAAGCCTGCTCGGCATTTGAAGACTCGATATAATTTGCCTTCTCGTTGGAAGAATTAGTATATGTGAGATTAACACATGCACCTATAAAGTTAATCTCACTTCCGTAATAGTTATTAGCCATTGCTTCGAGTGTTGCTCCCGACGAGGAAATACTTGACACAATCTCAGGTGCAAAATTTACAAGACTTAGCGGCGAAACAACGCTCGTTCTCTTGTATTCCTTTCCGTCGTCTCCCTTTTGAGTTGTTTCAAAAATTATGTCATATGCCGCAATCTCATCTTCATACTGAGAAACAACATTTGGGTTTGAAAGGAAATCCACATACTCAATCTTTATTTTAGAATTATACTGAGCATACTTTTGCAAAATCTCATCCGCTTGAAGAGTGTATACATTTTGAGAATCAAAATCTTCCTTTTCAGCCAAAACAGTTATTTTTACATCTTTATCAATGCTCTTTACATAATCTATCGTTTCATCGGAAACCGAATATGACGAGTTTGAGGTCATATCAAAAGAAAGCGGAAAACGCTCAAAAATCTGCGTTGCAACAATATTTATAAGTACTAAAACCGCAACAAAAACCGCTGTAAACGCAATCGCCATCGTGCTGTGCTTTAACTTCTTGTGCGTTCTTTTAGTTTTCCTCTTTTCCTTATTGTCCGATGAATTTTGCTCCTCATTTGTGTCAAGGATTTTATTTTCTTCATTCATTCTTAAAACCCCCTTTAATTCCAGCGACGGCGCTCAAGCACTCTTACCGTGAAGAATACAAACGCTGCCGTTACGCTTATGAAGAACAAAATATTTGAAAGATCAAACGATCCGTAAGTAAAACCGTCATATCTCGACAAGAATGAAAGGCTTGTAAAAATGCTTGCAATAAAATCTATCGGTATAATGCTTGCGATCGCCGAAAAGAGATAGAGTATTAACATTATTGCAAACGACAAAACAGCGGAAACTATCTGGTTTTCCGTAAGGGATGAAACAAATATTCCAATAGATATAAATGCCGCTCCAAGCAAAATCAAACCTAATATGTTTCCGAAAATCAAAAGCCAGTCAGGCGATGAGATCGCTGAAACAATTACCGCAAAAACGAGCATTATCAAAACTCCGAGAACATATACCAAAAATGCCGCCAAAAACTTGCCCATTACTATTGCACCAAGCGATACAGGAGCGGTAAGCAGACACTGATCGGTTTTATTTTTCTTTTCCTCAGAAAATGTTCTCATAGTCAGAATCGGAATTAAAACTATCAAAACATACATCATCATCGAGAAAACCGAATTAAGCTCCGTTGTTCCCTGCTGAATTGACAAAAGCGTAAAGAAAAATCCGGCAGTAAGGTAGAAAAATGCCAAAAATACATATCCGATAGGAGAAGTAAAATATGATACGAATTCTCTTCTGAAAATAGCCGCCATTATTTTGTTCCTCCTTTCAGTTCAACTTTTTCACCCATTGTAAGACGAAGGAATATATCCTCAAGCGACATCTCGCTTGTCCTAAGCTCGATTATATACCAGTTTCTTCCCGCCATTCGAGTAAAAAGCTCCCGTCTTATATCCTTATTCTCTTCAGACTCTATTACAAACTCGCTGTACTCATTTTTCTCGGCAATAAGGCTTACCTTTATTACTCCTGGTATTCCTTCAATAAGCTCCTTGATCTCTTTTGCAGGTCCGTCGATTTTTGCCGAAAGCTTATGCTCTCCCGCAAGAGCTGTTGAAAGATTCTCCGCCGTATCGTTTGCAACAATCTTTCCCTGATTGATAACAACTATTTTGTCGCAAACCGCCTGAACCTCAGAAAGAATGTGCGAGGACAAAATAACAGTATGGTTTTTGCCGAGCTTCTTTATAAGGGTTCTTATCTCGATAATCTGTGACGGATCAAGTCCGACCGTCGGCTCATCCAAGATCAAAACGTTTGGATTTCCGACAAGCGCCTGGGCGAGTCCGACTCTTTGCTTATAACCTTTTGAAAGATTCTTTATAACTCTTTTGTAAACATTGTCAATCTTTACAAGCCTGCAAATATCCGCAATGTGAGTATTTCTCGGAAGCTTGCATTTTTTTAAATCGTAAACAAAGTTTAAGTACTCCTTAACCGTCATGTCCATATAAAGCGGCGGAAGTTCAGGAAGATACCCAATATTTGCTTTTGCTTTTATAGGATCCTTTAAAATATCCTTTCCGTCAATCAAAGCCTCTCCGTTTGTCGACGAAATATATCCTGTGAGGATATTCATAGTCGTTGACTTTCCCGCTCCGTTCGGACCTAAAAATCCAAGTATTTCGCCGTCATTTGCAGTAAACGAAATTCCGTCAACCGCCTTTTTATCACCGAAATGCTTAGAAAGATTTTTAACTTCTATCATTTATCTGTCCCTCCTTAAGGGCTTCAATAAGGGGCACCGCCCCGTCATTTAACAAGTGAACGAAGGGCGAAGCCCCTTAGGATTTCAGTAGGGGATTTATGTCCCCTACTGAAAGACGTAGATGACCGCCGCCTAAGAGGCGGGGGACATCCGTTCACGGTTATGTCTTATACCAATTAATTGTAAAGTACATTTGTGATAGTATTATGAAAGCTTTTCAATGCCTGCTTCTATTCTTCTTAAAGACTCCTCTTTACCTAAAATTCGGCAAATCTCTATTCCACCGCCGGGCGTAAAGCTTTTTCCCGACAGAGCAACTCTAAGCGGCCACAAAACAATTCCGTTTTTAACGCCGAGCTTTTCAATAAGTCCAAAAAGCGCCTCGTGGACATTTTCTTCTGTCCATTCGTCAACTGCCCTTAGTACCGGCAAAATTTCCTTTAATGATTCAAGAGAATTTTCCTCATTTGTTTTCATTTTCTTGTGACAGTAAAGAGAAGTATCGTAGTCAGGAAGCTTGTCGATAAAATCAACCTGTTCCGGGATCTCTGTAAACAGCTCCGTTCTCGGCTTCAAAAGCGATGCGATAAATGCAATATCAGCGTCTTCTCTTTTAACCGTTTCTCTGATATAAGGCTCTGCGGCTTTTGCAAAATCCTCATCGCTCATCTTTTTAATGTATACTCCGTTCATAGCTCTTAGCTTCACAGGGTCAAAGATTGCAGGGGATTTTGAAATTCCCGAAATGTCAAATTCATCTATGAGCTCATCAAGAGTAAATATCTCGTTTTCACCCTTAGGCGCCCAGCCCAATAGTGCAATGTAGTTTAACACAGCCTCTTTTAAATATCCCTTTTTCATAAGGTCTTGATAAGATGCGTCGCCATCTCTCTTTGAAAGCTTGTGCTGCTTGTCCTTCATGATATGCTCAACATGGATATATACAGGTACTTCCCATCCAAAAGCTTTATACAAAAGATTGTATTTCGGTGCGCTTGAAAGATACTCGTTTCCCCTTACAACATGAGTTATTCCCATAAGATGATCGTCAACAACATTTGCGAAGTTATATGTCGGAAGTCCGTCAGTCTTAATTAAAATCTGATCGTCAAGCGTTGAGTTCTCAACCGTTATATCTCCGTAAAGCTCATCGTGAAACGTTGTTGTTCCCTCTAAAGGAACCTTTTGTCTTATAACATATGGTGTTCCCTCGGCAAGCTTTTTTTCTACCTCTTCCTTTGAAAGATTTCTGCAATGACGGTCATACATCGGCATAACTCCGCTTGCTTCCTGAACAGCCTTAAGCTCGTCAAGGCGCTCCTTGTCACAGAAGCAGTAATATGCCTCTCCCTTTTCAACAAGCTCCTCGGCATATTTTTTAAACATACCCATTCTCTCAGACTGAATATAAGGTCCAACAGGTCCGCCTATATCAGGTCCCTCGTCCCAGTTAAGACCGCATTCACGAAGAGTGTCATAGATAACCTGAGTTGCGCCCTCAATATATCTTTCACGGTCGGTATCTTCGATCCTCAAAATAAAATCTCCGCCGTTTTTCTTTGCGATAATATAGGTAAAAAGCGCAGTTCTTAAATTACCTATGTGCATATAGCCCGTCGGTGACGGAGCAAATCGTGTTCGTACCTTGTTCATTATAAAACTTCCCTTCCTGCATTTTGTATATCACGGTCAACCTGCTCTTTAAGCTTTTCGAGCGAGGAAAACCTTTTTTCTTCTCTTAAAAATTTAACAAGTCTTACGCTTAGCTTTTCGCCGTATAAATTTCCGCTGTAGCCTAAAATATGAGTTTCTATCAAAGGCTCTTTATTTTGAACGGTCGGCTTTACTCCGACATTAGAAACGCCCTTGTATATTTCTCCGTTGATTAAAACCTCGGTAAGATATACGCCGAATTTCGGCAAAACCGTTTTTTTCGGAATAGGCTGATTGATGGTCGGAAAATTAAGAGTTCTTCCTATTTCATTCCCGTGGATAACCTTTTCAAAATACCCGAATTTCTCATAAAGCATATCGTTTGCCGAAGAGATGTCTCCGCTTATCAAAGCGTTTTTGATTCTCGTGGAGGAAACTGCTTGTCCTTTATACATAACAGGCGGCGTAACGCTTAGTTTAACGCCGTATTTGCGGCACAGATCCAAAAGCTTCGGCACTCCTGCCTCCGCTCCCTTACCGAAGCGAAAATCCTCACCGCAAAAAACCCATTTCGCATTAAACGCTTCAACCAAAATATCCTTTACAAAGTCCTCTGCCGACATATCCTTAAAATCCAAAAAACTCGGCGAAAGCACATAATCAATGTTAAGACCTTTTAAAATTTCAAGCTTTTTCTCATCGGGGTAAATCACCCCTTTATTTCCTTTTGTTGTGACTGTTTCACTTAAAAAAGTAAACACCGCTGTTTTAAGTCCGCTTTTCATTGCCGAATTTAATACTGCTCTGTGTCCTATATGAACACCGTCAAAAATCCCAAGAGAAACCGCTGTCGGTTCACCGTTTGTAATATTCTCCACTCCTGCGCTCACCCTCTTTTAATCAAATACAGTCAATAAAAATTCTTTATTCTTTTTGTTTTGTTCTCTTTTACATCCGTTTGCAAAAGTCCTAAAAACTCACTGTTAAAGCCGTATACCCGATATGTGTCGTCCTTAGCGCCTATCTGATCAGCCCGTAGCATTACTCCGTTTTTATAAAGCCACGTTCGCTTTTCATCAAGCGTTATGCTTTCAAAACATTCAAAAGCTTTGTCGGTTGAAATCAAAGCGTTTTGAAGCTCTCCCTTTTCCTTAAGCCGTTGAAGCTCATCAATTTTAAAAGCCTCGCTTAGCGAAAATCCGCCCGAAGCATCACGCCTAAGCGCCGTCATCGTTCCTATCGTATTAAGCTTACTTGCAATATCACTAATAAGCGTTCTTATGTATGTTCCCTTTGAACAGATAACATAAATATCCCCGCTTTGATTCTTTTCATCAAAGTTTAATATGTCAAGCTGATAAATATGCGCTTCTCTTTCGGGACGCTCAACCTCAATTCCCTTTCTCGCAAGCGAGTAGAGCTTTTGTCCGTTTATTTTTATAGCCGAATACATCGGAGGGATCTGCTTTATATCACCCAGAAAACCCTTTGCCGCTGCGACAAATTCATTTTGACTGACAAAGCTTTCCTGTCTTTTTAAAACCTCTCCCCAAATATCCTCCGTATCGGTTTTTATTCCCAGCTTAAACGAAGCGGTATACGCTTTTTTTCCGTTCGGTAAAATGTCGCAGGCTTTTGTCGCCTTTCCGATGAATACCGGCAGAACCCCTGTCGCCATCGGATCAAGAGTTCCTGCGTGCCCTATTCTTTTCGTTTCAAAAATCCCTCTAAGCTTTGCGCACACATCAAACGATGTAAAGTCCGCAGGCTTATCTACAACAACTATTCCGTCCACCGTTAAAGATACTCCGAAATTTTGTTTATGACCTTTTCGATAACCTCATAAAGCTCGCCGTTAATTTCGCATCCTGCTGCACGGATATGTCCGCCGCCGCCGAATGAAGCGCATATTTCAGAAGCGTTAAGCTCGTTTGTAGTTCTCAGAGAAATCTTATAAACTCCCGTTGCCTTCTCCTTAACGGTAACTCCTGCACATACTCCCTCGATTGTCAGAGGGAAAGACGATATAGATTCAATTTCAGAAAGATCCACTCCGTACTTTTGCAGAATACTAAGGCTTATGACGTTTACCGCTACACGTTCCTGACAGAAATACTTCATCTCAGAGGTTATCGCACGTTCTGCCGCAACAACATTTTTGCTCTTTACTTCAAACATCTTTCTGTTGATGTGATAAAAATCCGCTCCCGCTTCAATAAGCTTTGCAGCATACATATGCGCTCTGGAATCGGTATTTTGAAATTTAAAACAGCCCGTATCTGTTGCAATTCCCGTATAAAGAAAAGATGCAATCTGCTTTGTCATTCCGCCGGCTTCGCTTATTATCTCATACATAATCATCGCCGCAGCTCCGGCTGTTGAATCAAGACAGGTTTCTTTTGCATATTTTTTGTTGGAAACATGGTGGTCAATACAAATATCAACCGCTCCCGGCTGCTGATATTTTTTAAGGTTGTCACCCATTAGCTTTGTGTCCGCAATATCAACCGCTATTACAAACTTTTCATCGAACTCTTCAGGTGTATACCAATCATATAAAAAATCATATCTTTGGGGCAGTTCTTCTGTATTTATAACATTTGCGTGCTTTCCCGAATTTCTCAAAAACGCACAAAGAGCAAATCCGCTTCCCAAGGTATCTCCGTCCGGGCTTTTATGTGTCAAAATTGTAAAATTGTCATTATTTCTTAATGCCTGTAATACCTCTTGTGTATCCATTATTTCCGCCCCCTAGAATCATTCGTCTTTCAACAGTTCATTTATTCTCGCACTGTGCTCCATAGAATTGTCCGCATAAAATTTCAGCTCCGGGCATTTTTTTAAATGAAGTGCGTTTGAAATATCCCTTTTGATAATTCCCTTCGCACTTTCAAAGCCTTTTACGGCTTCCTTTGCCTGTTCATATCCCTCAATAGACGATACAAAAACTTTGCAATAAGATCCGTCAGAAGAAACCTCGCATCTGACTATTGTCAGCATCATAGCTCCTGAAATTCTGGGATCTTTTAAATCACGGATCTTTGAGGATATAATTCTTTTAATATCCTCGCCCATTCTATATGCCTTTAATCCTGCCATAAATAAACCTCTCAACAACTAATCTCTGTATTCTTCCATATAAAACGCTTCTAAGATGTCGCCCTCTTTAATATCGGAGAATTTCTCAAGCGTAATTCCGCATTCATAGCCCTCTGAAACTTCCTTGACATCGTCCTTAAAACGTCTAAGCGATGACATTTTGTCCTCTGCGACAACAATACCGTCACGAACTACTCTAATCTGGTTATTTCTTCCGACCTTACCGCTTAACACATAGCTTCCGGCAACCTGACCGACGCTTGAAAGCTTCATAACCTGTCTTACCTCAACTCTTGCCGTTTCAATCTCTCTGAACTTCGGCGCAAGCATTCCCTTCATAGCGTCACCGATTTCTTCGATTGCATCATAAATAATTCTGTAAAGGCGAATATCAACTCCGTCATGCTCAGCATTTGCCTTAGCGATCGGATCAGGTCTTACGTTAAAGCCGACAATTATAGCGTTTGAAGCAGAAGCTAGCATTACATCTCCCTCCGAAACAGCTCCAACTGCGCCGTGAATAACCTTAACTCTTACTTCTTCGTTTGAAAGCTTTTCAAGAGATTGCTTAACCGCTTCTACAGAACCCTGTACGTCTGCCTTTACAATAATAGGAAGCTCTTTTCTCTCTCCCTCGGAAATCTGGCTGAAGAGATTGTCAAGAGTAACCTTTGTCTGCTGGCTGAATATTTCTTCTTTAGCCTGATGCTTTCTCTGCTCGACAAGCTCTCTTGCAAGCTTTTCGTCAGCTACGGCATTAAAGGTATCTCCTGCGTCAGGAACTTCTCCCAGTCCTGTAATCTCAACCGGTGTACTCGGTCCTGCTTCGGTAATATCCATTCCCTTGTCGTTTTTCATGGTTCTTACTCTTCCGACGCTTGTTCCTGCAATTATTGCATCGCCGTGCTTAAGCGTTCCGTTTTGAACCAAGAGCGTTGCAATAGGTCCTCTTCCCTTATCAAGACGTGCTTCTATTACAGTTCCCTTTGCAAATCTGTTAGGATTAGCCTTAAGCTCCTTTACTTCAGCGACAAGCAGTACGCTTTCCAAAAGATCATTTATACCCATTCCGGTTAATGCTGATACGGGAACGCATATAACATCTCCTCCCCAGTCTTCAACCAAAAGGTCATGCTCGGTAAGCTCCTGTTTAATTCTTTCAGGGTTTGCCCCCTCTTTATCCATTTTATTTATTGCGACGATAATTGTTACTCCCGCAGCTTTAGCGTGGTTTATAGCTTCAACCGTCTGAGGCATAATTCCGTCGTCCGCCGCAACAACCAGTATAGCAATGTCGGTAGCCTGTGCTCCTCTTAACCGCATTGCGGTGAATGCCTCATGTCCCGGAGTATCGAGGAAGGTAATCTTCTTTCCGCTGACATCAACCTGATATGCGCCTATATGCTGAGTGATTCCTCCAGCTTCTCCCTCGGTTACGTTTGAGTTTCTTATTCTGTCAAGAATAGATGTCTTACCGTGGTCAACGTGTCCCATAACAACGACAACAGGGCATCTTTCAACAAGATCCTCTTCTTTGTCCTCCTCGTCAACGATAAGTCTTTCCTCGATAGTTACTACAACCTCTTTTTCAACCTTTGCTCCAAGCTCTTCAGCAACAAGAGATGCCGTGTCGAAGTCAATCACTTCATTGATTGATGCAAAAATTCCAAGCCCCATAAGCTTTTTGATAACCTCAGTTGCAACAACCTTAAGTCTTGCAGCAAGATCCGATACACTTATTTCATCCGGAATCTTTACCTTGAGCTTCATCTTTCTTGCTCTTTCAAGCTCCAAGCGCTGAAGCTTCTGCTGCTCGGTTTCTCTTTTTGTGGAATACTTCTGCTTTTTGTGCTGCTGAGATTTCTGTGTAAGCTTTTGCTTTTTAGAATAGTTATCCTTGCCTCTGCCCTGACGGGAATCAGCAAGTGTATCGTATTTTTCATTGTATTTATCAAGCTCTACATAAGAACCTCTTGTGTCTATTGTTCTTACGTTTGCGCCGGACTTTTGCTCGGAAACAGTATACGAACCTTTGGTTTCATTTCCTCCGGTATTGAGCTTTAGTCGCTCACCTTTTTCCTTTTTCTTTGCAGGTTCTTTCTTCTTAGGCTGATGCTTAGGTGCTTCCTGTACAGGCTTTTCTTCGGTTTTCTTCTTTTCCTTTTGTGCAGTGTCAGGCTTTATGTCAGCCGCAGCCTTTTCTTTTTTCTCTGCCGCTTTCTTTGGCTTTTCAGCAGGCTTTTTCTTCGGAGCTTCAACGGGCTTTTTCTCTTCCGTTTTCTTCGGTTCATTTGCACTGTTAAAATAATCATTAAAGCTCGTCACGGTATTCTTCTGAGAAAAATACTCCAAAACGAAGTTTATCTCCTTGTCCTCAAGAACACTCACTGTTTTCTTTGTTTCGCCGAATGCATCTTCAAGGCACTTAACAACCTCCGCATTGCTCAATTTCAAATCCTTTGCAAGTTCGTTTAATTTATATTTTGTCGCCATAGGTAATTTACTACCTCCTTAATAAGTAATATCGTCTAAAGAAATTTCTTCGATAAGCGTTTTTGCTTTTTTATAAAAGCCCGAATCCAAAACGGCTATTATGCCGACTTTTTTTCCAAGCTGTTCTCCGACCTCATCCATAGTCATTGCGAGAGAATAAAGCGGAACATTGTCAAGTGAGCAGAAAAATTTAACTTCTTTAAGACTTTTCTGTGAGATGTCGTCCGCCACGCAAACACATCTTGCTTCCTTCGACCTGCAAGCGTCCTTTGCCATATCCATTCCAAGTGCAAGCTTAGACGCTCTTCTCGCCATTGTCAAAAGCCCCATTATTTTATTCATCCGAAAGCTCACTCTCCATCCTGTTGTATACGTCCTCGTCAATCATACACGAAAAGCTTTTTTCAAATCTATGCTTCTTTCTAGCTTCGTTAAAACATTTAAGGCTGTGGCAAATATACGCTCCTCTTCCTTGCATTTTACCCGTAAGGTCAAGCGATATTTCACCGTCCTTTGATTTTACCACTCTTATCATTTCCCGCTTTGGCTTTGCCTCGCCACAGCCAAGACATAAACGCATCGGAATTTTCTTTGTTTTCATATAAAACCTTCTTATCAGTCAATCTCTATTGTATGTTCAGGACCTATATCAATTTTGTATCCTGTAAGCCTTGCCGCAAGCTTAGCGTTTTGTCCCTTGTTTCCGATAGCAAGCGAAAGCTGATTATCAGGAACTACTACCGTACAGGAATGACTTCCGTCCTCTGCAAGCGTTACGCTTATTACATCTGCCGGGGAAAGGGCTGCCGCAATAAACTCCGCATCGTCCTCGCTATATGGGATAATATCGATCTTTTCTCCCTTAAGCTCCTTTACTATCGCTTGAATACGGCTTCTTCTTGCACCTATACAAGCTCCGACTGCATCAACATTCTCATCCTTTGACCAAACGGCAATCTTAGTTCTAGAGCCTGCTTCTCTTGAGATAGCTTTAACCTCTACCGTTCCGTCGTAAATTTCCGGAACCTCAAGCTCAAACAGTCTTTTTACCAAATCTCTGTGAGTTCTTGAAATTTTAACAGACGGGCGTCTTTCGGGATTTACTATTCCCACAACATAAACCTTTATTATATCGCCCTCTTTAAGCTCCTCGCCCGGAATCTGTTCGCTTCTTATAAGATACGCTTCGTTTTTGTCTATTGTTAAAACTGCATTCTTTGTTCCCGGCTCGACCTTTAAAACCGTAGCCGATACACATTCATGCTCCTTGCCCTCATAAGCTGCCAAAATTCTTTCTCTCTCGATTTCCTTGATGTCGTGTTTAATAGACTGCTTTGCCGACTGAGCCGCAACTCTTCCGAATTTCATCGGATTAAGCTTTACGGAAACCTGACCTCCGACCTTGGCTCTCTTTGAAATTTCAAGAGCACCTTCAAGAGAGATCTCATTGTCAGGGTCCTCTACCTCTTCTACTACTGTTTTATTGAGCTTAACCTCAAATTTTCCTTTTTCTGCGTCTATATTTACTATGATATTCTCTTCTAAAACATTAGGATAGTCTTTTTTAATCGCCTTTGTAATTCCGTCTGCGATCTTTTCAACTAAATCACCCGTATCAATCTTGTTCTCAGCGCCGAGAAGAGAAAGCGCTTCAAAAAATTCCTTGCTCATTTTCCTTTAATTCCTCCTAAAATTTAATCAAACAAATCGTCCGTATCGTCAGCTTTTACAAAAGCGCACTGAGAAAGCGCAAATTCCTTTTCACCGCCGTCAAGGACAGTTATTTTCTTACTGTCTTTGTCGTATGACAAAAGCTTTGCCGATATTTCCTTTTCGCCGTCCACAGCCTTATAAAACTTTATTCTTACATTTTCGCCGATAAAAGCATCAAAATGCTCAGGTGTTCTAAGCTCTCTTCCCAGTCCGGGAGAACCTGCTTCAAAAACATAAGAATCGCTTATTGGATCAACATCGTCCAGAATCTTGTTAAACCGTCTTGAAAACTCCTCGCAGGAATCCATATCAAGTCCCCCCTCTTTGTCAATGAAAACCCGAAGATACCATGTCGCACCCTCTTTTTCATACCTGACATCCCAAAGGGAAAGTCCGAGCTGTTTACAAAGCGGCATAGCAAGCTCTTTGATTGAGTCCGCTGTATTCATGCCCTTTCTCTCTGCCATACAACCAATTCCTCCTAACAAAAACGAAAGACCGGAAGTCAAGCTCCAGTCTTTAATAAAAAACTATTGTACTTAGTATACCACTCTATTCCAAAAAAATCAAGTATATTTAATAACTTTTTTGTTATGATACAATAGATAGGTAACAGAAAAAATAGAAAAAACAACTCAAATGT